>NZ_JAKGBG010000025.1:0-65590 GCF_021532595.1 Pseudoalteromonas sp. OFAV1 | reverse complement strand
GCGTTAAAACGCCTCCTACAACCCCGTAGGAACGGCTTTAGCCGTGAACATTGCGTACAACAATTACCTAAATATTTCAGCGTTAAAACGCCTCCTACAACCCCGTAGGAACGGGTTTAGCCGTGAACATTGCGTACAACAATTACCTAAATATTTCAGCGTTAAAACGCCTCCTACAACCCCGTAGGAACGGCTTTAGCCGTGAACATTGCGTACAACAATTACCTAAATATTTCGGCGTTAAAACGCCTCCTGCAACCCCGTAGGAACGGCTTTAGCCGTGAAGAATTTACCTATAGATAGATACAATCCCAAAAAGGGTAATCACGCACACTTTTAACAATTCCGGCCCTCAATGGGTTTGCGATGATGTACCTCGATACTCCAAGCAAATGTTCTTCGTTCCTTATTAAAGAATCATAATATCCTGGCTGCCAAATTTTTCGTTTAGAGCATGTTTGCTTGTTTATGAGATATGAACTCTTCCCTTTGACCTCTTGAATCAATCGAGCTAAAGGTACTTTATCTTGTAATTGAAATAACCAGTGTAGGTGATCAGGCATTACCACAAAACAGATAGTTTTAGCTTTAATTTCTTCTATAGCCCTTAGAGTGTTAATTAAAGCTCGTGCATTATTAAAGTCAGAGAAATAACATTTTCTATCAAGCGTTGAAGTGGTAACAGAGTAATAATGAAATGGGATTGATACCCTATGCTTTCTTAGATTTTGATAATGTGCGGTCATCCATAACCCTCCATTTATTATCTTAAATCTAGACAAAGACGTATAAGAATCAAGTTAAACCCTCGTATGAACCGCTTTAGCCGTGAACATCACGAACAAAAAAATCACCTGAACATTCCGGCGTTAATACACCTCCTAAAATCCCGTAGGAACGGCTTTAGCCGTGAACATCACGCACAACAATCATCTATCATTTCGGCGTTAAAACACCTCCTACAACCCCGTAGGAACGGCTTTAGCCGTGAACATCACGCACAACAATCATATATCATTCCAGCGTTAATACACCTCCTACAACCCCGTAGAAGCGGCTTTAGCCGTGAACATCACGTACAAAGATCGCCTGAACATTTCGGCGTTAAAACACCTCCTACAATCCCGTAGGAACGGCTTTAGCCGTGAACATCACGCATAAAAATTATCTATAATTTCGGCGTTAAAACGCCTCCTACGTCAAAGCTGACAGCTCCAAACAAAAAAAGCTCTGAGCGTTCACTCAGAGCCTTTTTTAAATCGATAATCAATTACCAGATTTTTACGCGATCTTCTGGTTTGATATACATCTTGTCGCCTTCTTTCACATCAAACGCCTGATAGAATTCTGGCATGTTTGAAAGAATACCGATTACACGGTAGTGGCTTGGTGAATGAGGGTCTGTCATTAGGCGGTTGCGTAACTCTTCGTCACGGTATTTACGACGCCAAATTTGTGACCATCCCATGAAGAAACGTTGATCACCCGTGTAACCATCAATCACAGGCGCTTTTTCATCACCAAGTGATAATTGGTAAGCAGTATAGGCAACTGTTAAGCCGCCTAAGTCACCAATATTTTCACCTAATGTTAGCTCACCATTCACGCTAGCATCTTCAAACGGCTTATATTCATTATACTGAGCTACTAGCTGACCTGTGCGCTCTTCAAACTGTTTAAGGTCTGATTCGCTCCACCAGTTACGTAAGTTTCCGTCACCATCATATTTCGCACCTTGGTCATCAAAACCGTGACCAAGTTCGTGGCCGATTACCGCACCGATTGCACCGTAGTTAACAGCGTCATCAGCTTCAAGGTTAAAGAATGGCGGTTGTAAGATAGCCGCAGGGAATACGATTTCGTTGTTCACTGGGTTGTAGTAAGCGTTTACTGTTTGTGGTGTCATGTGCCACTCAGAGCGATCAACTGGCTTACCGAGTTTAGCAATCATATCGGCATACTCCCACTCGCTGTGGCGAATGTAATTACCGACTAAATCATCGCTTTTAACTTCAAGTGCTGAGTAGTCTTTCCATTTATCTGGGTAACCGATTTTTGGCGTGAACTTATCAAGCTTTTCTTTTGCAGCGATTTTTGTTTCTGGGCTCATCCACTCAAGGTTTTCAATCGCAACTGCGTAACCTCTAATTACGTTATCAACTAACTCTTCCATACGCGCTTTCGCTTCAGGTGGGAAGTTATCTTTAACGTATACTTTACCAAGCATTTCACCTAATACACCGTTTGATGCATCAACTGCTTTTTTCCAAAGCGGAGATTGCTCAGTCACACCACGAAGCGTTGTGCTGTAAAAATCAAAGTTAAGATCTACAAGCTCTTTATCTAATAGTGCAGCGTAGTTGCTCACAAAGTGGAACTTAAGGTAATTCTGCCAAGTTGCTAAGTCTGTATCCTTGTAGATACCTGCAAATTTTTCTAGGTAACTAGGTTGGCGAATGATTACCTCTTCAGTTTTAATACCTGACGCATCAAGGTAAGCTGCAAAGTCAAAGTCGCCAGTAAGTCTGTTAGCATCTGCAACGCTCATCTTGTTGTAAGATTTAGTAGCATCACGACTTTCAACACGGCTCCACTGCGCATCAGCAATGCTTGTTTCAAGATCAATAATAGCTTTAGCCGCAGATTCTGCATCTGCTACACCCGCTTTACTTAAGATAGCTGTAACGTATGCTTGGTAAGCTTCACGAATTTTTGTGAATTTTTCATCGTCTTTTAGATAATAATCACGATCTGGTAAACCTAAACCAGACTGATAAATATACATCGCGTATTCGCTCGAGTTTTTTGCATCATTATTGACATAATAACCAAATGGTAAGCTACCACCTTTAATGCGAAGTTCAGCCATTAAAGCAACAAGTTCAGGCTTGCTCTTTACTGCATCAACGCTTGCAAGTACTGGCGTTAATGGTTTGATACCAGCCGCTTCACGGCCTGCTTCATCCATATAGCTGTTATAGAACGCCGCTAACTTAGCTTCATCTGAACCCGGTTTAACATTAGTGTTTGCCGCTGCCTTTTCTAGCACTTCTTTCATCGCTTTTTGCGAATCATCGTAAAGCTGAGTGAATGAACCATAGTTTGATTTATCACCCGGAATTTCTGTTTTTTCTAACCATTCGCCGTTTACGTGATAGTAAAAGTCATCTTGTGCGCGAACAGACTTGTCCATGTTCGCCAGTTCAATACCTGAATTTAAAGGTGCTTTTGCTTCAGTGACGGCCGCAGTTGCTGGTGCTTTAGTTTCTTGTTCTTTTTCACCACAACCAACAAGACCGAGGGCTAGTGCAATACTTGCCGCGGTAAGTGTTACTTTTTTCATGGGAGTCCCGTACTAATTATTTTTTGATGTATTTATCGAAAAACTAGCAAACCTAATTAATCATTAGTTTTTCGCTTTCTCCATAATAAACCTCTCAAGCAAAACAATAAAACCGAATATGTAACAATTCTTATCAAAAAAGATAAGCGGCATATCTGAGCGGTGAGAGGGAGAAAAGCGATAAGGTGAAGACCGTAATGGTATTCCTAACAACTCATTAGCGTATATTTCGCAAGTCGAAGTCGTTATGAGCCGATGTTTTCACACATCCGCTTTTTAATTAGATGAAGCTTTCTTAAGCTGTGCAATCCCCCAAAAAAGCCCCCCTGCTCCCGTGCATGATAAGAAATAGAACAAACCCAAGCCGACAGGCGATCCCCAAAACAAAATACTGTATAAAACTTCCATCTATATATCCTTTATTATTATTTGAATAACACTTTATATAAGTTTTAGGAACGGCTCGTCAAGAAGCATTATCCACGCATTGCTTGAATACTCTCTAGCGCTTTAGCAAGCTGTGCTCTTAGTTTTTTATAACGTATATAAACAGCCAGTACGATAATGCCATTAATGCCAAGCTGGATAAGCCATAGGCTGTATGTTTTAAACATAACCATATTAAACAAGGCAACGATCAGCAAAGCGCACCAAAGAACAACGCAGCCAATAAAACTCACATGCCAGTAATGAACTTGGTGCTTCAGCTGATTCTCTTTAAAATTAAGCATTGCATTGACGTCTAGCGTTTCTGCTCGCCAAAGCTTTCGTCTTAAACGGTATGACCAAATCCCAAAACCTAAAGGAATAGGTACTAATAGCGCAAACATAATGGTTTCATAGGTATTTTTTGCCTCAAACAACATGGCGTAAATACAAAATACGGTTACCACAATACCTAAAAGTGAGTCGATTAACCCTTTTAACTTTAACTTAGTTCGCGACTTTTGCGTTTGTGCAATTAACGCCGCGCTATCCACTTTCGGGGTTGCCTGCACGAATGCCTGCTGCCACTTAGCTAATTGATCATCTGCTTCGAATTTATCCACTTTATTTACTCCATTAGGCTCGCAAGTTGTTGTCTTGCCCTACTTACACGTTTAGCAACCGCGTCCTCAGACAGTCCCAGTGTTTGAGCTATCTCACTTTGATTAAACCCTTCAAGCTGCAAAGCAAGCACCTGCCTATATTTCAGCGATAATTTACTAAGGGCAGCCATTAAATCTAAACTGTCGTCTGGTGATTTATGCGCACTTAAGGCTTGGGTGTAATCAATACTTTCAGAGCTTGCCATCTCTTTGCGGTTTTGCTCTTTAATCACATGATCAACCGCTTTATTGTGAGCTATTCGGGCAATATAGGTTTTCATGCTGGCATCACCTCGAAAGGCAATATCGGCAGATGAGTCGCTACTTTCAAAAGCACGCCAAACAGCCAGCGACATCTCTTGAATTAGCTCATCTTGCAGCGCTTGATTGATCTCGTAGGTTGCAGCAACACGCGCCAACAGTGGCGCGTATTCATTCAGCAATGTGTTTATTTGAACATCAGCTCTCACTGTACTTCCATGTTTTTATTATTATTTGAACAGACGAGTATAGGCGCAAAAGAAGGTACATGCTAATACAGGCCCCACCAATAGCATAGGTAAAAGACTATAAGGGGCAACAAAGGTAACAAGCATATTAATCAAACAAAGTATGCTTAATGGTTTAATCACCGTTAATGCGGTTGTAATGCTTTCTTTAACAGCTGCACTAAGCGAAGCATTGTTTAAAAGTAACAGAGGTACCACAAACATAAGCAACATATTTACAGGGACAATTGATACAAACATGACCCCAACGCGCCAGCGCTCAACATCAACAAACTGACCTGACAATAAAGCTGATAACTGCTCACTACCAATCAAAGTACTCCCAACAGCAAATTGCACCAGCGCCAGTAAAATACCAACAACTGACCACACGGCAACTCGCCCCCACTTCTCCCATGTTGCATTGTGCTTAAATGAAAAGCCTTGCTGATTATTCAGGTTAAACAACAATGGCCACACCGTTGCCATTAACATAGGCGCTAACCATTTAGATACGGTTAAACCTGTAGGTGCAGGCAATAGCTGCACTAAACCAGGCAAAATGGCGAACAGCGTCATAAGTAAAAAAAGTTTAAACGGTGCTTTTTTAAATAGCCCCCATCCTTCTTTTAACCAAAGAGTAGCATCACTAAATGGTGCGTTCATTGAATCAAGTGTTAGCGTATTCACAGTTGATGTTGTAGTCGTCATGAGTTTGTCCTTTTCGTAAAAATAGATACATAAGACACTGCCTATCGCTACCACCAAATAGAACAACTTCGTGTCATTTGCAGCTATAGACGAGACAAACTCAAAAAACCTGACAAAATATTTTTAAAAAAATAAAAATAATTTTATTTCGTTGAATTTTAAGGATAAAAAAGAGGTGTAGAAATTTTTGAGATTAAGCTAGTAAAGCTAATAAAAGAATTTTGGGTCTATAAGAGGTGTTTAATTTAACTATCTATTTGAAATTGGGTTTCTTTCTTAAGCAAAAAAGTCCCACATAGGGACTTTTAATAATTACTTATGGCCAGCAGGTGCTTTATTTACTACCTGTACTTGAGAGGAAATTGCTCGCTCAATAACTTGATTATAAACTCGCTTTTTCTCACTTGAGCTTGAATCAAGTACAAAGTCTGAAAGCTTAGAATTTTGAGCTTGCTTTGGCTTTATTAAATTTGAAAACATAGGCACTCCTAAAGCTCGTTTTTTGAGCTGGACGATGATTTTATCAGGCTCTCTAGATCTTCTCTAGTGAATTTTTCATCTAAATGATGCTCAATTGCCTGAACATTATCATGATAAAAGCGTGTTCGACCCTTATTATTCTTAACTAATAAATCTACTTTAATTTGACTTCCAAACTTTGCCTTAAGTTCCTTTATAACTTTTTGTGATGCAAAAAATTGATCTATAAAAGTATTTGGTAAAATTCTACGCCCTTCTAACTTCTCTCTAGCTTCAACAAATTCCCATGCATATTCTGGGTTTTGGTATACAAACAAAATAAGCACATTTCGACCTTTACGAATAGATCGCTCAATATTTTTTTCTGCAACATCATAACTTGCCAAGGTACCATCTAACAAAAATGACTGTTTATTTTTAAAAGCATGGTCAAGTGTCCTCTCTACAATAAAAGATACAGCACGATGAAATAAATAAGAATTATCACCTGTGTAACCAGGTATTTGCTCTCTTAACTCATCGGGATCAAGTCTGAGTACATTATCAGCACCAATCTCTTCTAAAAAAGCTTTTGAAGCTTCCGTTTTTCCAGCACCAGGCGAACCTGCCATAAAAACAGAAACCGGTCTTGTATCGGGAGGAAACTGATTTTTGTCTGTTAACTCACGGGCAATACGTGTTCTGTGTTTTTTAGCATAAGCTATGGCATGTTGTTCTAGTTCATCAAGTGTCATATGAAGCCTTTCCCTATCTTTTTATTATGTCCCTAGAGTGCCTATTAGCAAGTGATTTAAATTCAAAATAAATCCTATGCGATTAGCCTCTTTAGAGTTTCTGTATGTTTATAAGCGCTTTTCCCAGCTTTAAAAAAGCGCTTAGCACAGCCTATAACGGTTCGTGATAGGGAAATTAACTATTTGCAACGTTATGATATTGGTGGTGGTCATAAATGGTCATGCTCATTCTCAAAAGCATCTAGTCATACACTCTTCTTTTCTAATGGCGGACATGGCCTTAGGCGTAACGCACAAGAGAGAATGGCTGAGCTAAGGAGTTTCGGTTTAAGTAGGGCAATAGCTCTCGAGACAGTATCGCAAGAGCTAGGCCATTTCAGGGCTGAAATTACTGAAGTTTATTTAAAGTAATAACTCTCATGAACTCTATACAGACTTAAAGCAGATTCTGGTTTTTAGTTGATTAGTTGAGTAATAGATATAAAGTCAATATGGGTAGTAATATTGCGATAGCAACACTGTGAGTACTCCCTATCTCTTCGAGTCGGTACGACTAAGAGTTAATCTGCTTTGTTAAGAGCCTTATGACCTCTTGATTTATGTATTCAAGATCAAGGAAATTACATATTACAAAGTCATCAAAGTGAGCTTTAATAAACTGCCAAAACCTTTTTTCTTGAGGAGAAATTTCAAGTACTTTAATAAATAAAGTTATTACCATATCTTCTGTAAATCCTTTTTCAACTTTATCTAGTCGAGCACAACTTAATGCTGTGAAAATCAATTTAGTCCCGACACTATCCGCAATTATATCTTTAGAGAAAAACTTGTGACGAAGGCCAGCTAAAACAAGTAGGGATAAAAGATTAAAAAACCTTTCATCATCTTGCTCATTAGGTTTCCACCCTTTAATTATTTGAGCAATTAATGATAAAGCTTCCGACCTATTTGTGCTAGCCAAACGAGTCAGAGTCTTGTATCTCACAGGGACATTAACATTCGCCATATACAACAAGTACAAATTGAATTGCTGCTCTTTCAATGAAAGCTGATCTAAAGCTTCTAAGTACAATTCATTAGCGTTAGCGAAAGTTAAGTCAGAGTCTTTGAATAACATAACAAAACTGTTGTCAAAAGATAAGTAATCATAACCAAGCAGAGAGCATGCACATAAACTGGAAAACGTCGAACTATCCATAAAGTCTTCAAACTTTACAAGGCCAATAGGTATATCTTCTAGCTGGGTCTGGGTTAGTGCAGCATTCTTTAATACAAATTCTACACCTTTCACTAATCTCTGATTTAAAATGTGTTTTTCATTACTAACTATAAGTTTTCCGGCTGCTCCCACGCTGGCTCGTAAGTGCTCCTTCTTTGAGTGTTCTAACCAACTCTCCAAAAGAGACTTGGTAATTGGGGTGATAAAGTAATTTCGATCTGTGAATGAGAACACTTCATAGAAACCTAAAAGTGAAATAAAACCTACACTATACAAATCAAGTACTATGTTTTTCGACTCTGAAATTGTTACTGGAAACTGATTTTTTAAACAATCTTTATCAAGAATCACTTGTATGACATTTTCGAGGTTATTAGTCTCGAATAACCAATTCCCTTTTATTTGTATTGGCAATTGAGAGTGCCTTTGGATTTCATTCGGTTGTTTCGTACGTGTTAATTTTGAAATGACCTGAGCCATTGAATTAGTGATATTTTCGTCTTGTCCTGAAGGGAGCTCTATTAGTTGAAACGCATCAGAACCATCATTCTGCTGAGTTCTTATTTTGGGAGCGATTCTCCATGCAGCACCCAAAAATGGGGGCACTATTTCTATAATTGTAAATTCTTCAACGCCAAAGTGAATAGTATCCCCCACAGTACCTTGGATCAGAGATTCAGCATGGGAAGATTGCGAATCTAGGAGGTTACTATGTTTTCCTTCATACCCATCAATAATAAGTTTGATTAACTCTTTACCTTGAGAGGTCTTTAAAACATAACATGAGCAGATATTATCTACTTTATCTGAAAACTCATATTCAACTCCATTGATTGTTCCATTGAGAGCAAAATCAGTAAGAGGTTTTGATATAGTTTCAGGGCTATCTATAAACCACTTTAATAAGAACGGCTCTATAAACTTAAATAATCCATTTCTCATCATCGAAAAAAAAATTTTCCAAGCTTCATCAGTTGGTTTCTCAAAAAGTATAGTAGGAATTTGACGAGATAAATCGATGACTTTTTTCTTTGCTCCAGCTCTTTCATATGCATGCGTAAGCGAACACCAAACTGATATGTTTTTTGCATGATTTTTTATCAAATGCTCAAGAGTGGCAATCTCTGAATCGAGATCTGTATTTATTTGATATAAGTTTACCCTCAGAGCCCAACAGTTAAAATTCCATCTAGCTTCGGATAGAAATTCCAGCGATTTAGTGAGCTTGTTATACTGTTTTGACTGAAAAAGTAGTTCTAAGTAATAGTCATAAAGAGGAGAAAGCCATGCCTCTTTTGGTAAACCGAGTTCAATTAGTTTTATCGCTTGCTCAAAAAGCCTCTTCTCTTGCAGTCCCTTTGCTATTTCCATTAAAAATGGTGGTTGAATTTTTGTCCCTTGCCTTTCAATATGTTGAATTAAATTATCCGCAAGAACAGATATACCAGCCGCCTCAGCAGACTCTTTATTAGCAATTAATGAGAGTTTTAATTCACAAACATTCCTAGTGAACTCATCATCAATATCTACAGTAAGGCCCTTAGCTAATAACTCCCTAAGCCGTTCTTTATTGAATATATTTTGAATATATAAAAACTGAAGGCTACTTAGTTTCAACTCTGTAGCAATTTTATCTGCAATTGAAGTGCTTAATTCAGGATTTGATTTAGTTTCTAAAAGTTCAACCAATTCTTGATCACTAAATACTTTAGGATTTTCAAATTTTAAGAATAGTAGTTGCTCTTTAATTTCTTGCGGTAACTTATTTTGAATGTTTTCGTTATTCACACATAGATCAACTAGCTCAAAATCCTCAAAGTTAGTATTGTATAAACAAGCGCAGATTATACTTATGACATTATTATCAATCTCTTGGCAATTAATGAAGTACTTTGAGTCTTCAATAACACTATCAAGAATAGCCTTTTCTTCGAAATTTATAGTCCAGTAATGAGATTCACTAAAAATGTTATTTAATTGCGCTGCTCTACAGAGGTAATCAAGCTTCTTTAGTTGAGGGAACTCTTGTTTTCTTCTTCTAATACTATCAACAACTTTTTTAGCCTCTTGAACAGCATTAACTCTAAGGTATCCATAAATGATAGCTACAAGGGTATCCTCTGTAAGGTCTGGTTTATTATTTTCGTAAAAATCTTTAATGCTTTGGTAATCGGCTAACCACTTTAAGAATAAGGTATTTGTTAAAGTACCTGGTTCAGGTGTACTCAAATATCGCTCAAGCGCAACATCAAAATCCTCATTTATTACGTCTTTCCTAATCAAAGAGGCAACAATAAGATCTTGTACAAAGGGGTTATGACATGATTTCTTATTTTCAAGTAAAAGTGTTATGGCATCTGACTCAGGACTTTTATCTGATAATACTTTTAAAGCGACTAATGCAACCCTAGCTTCATTATTTAATGAATGGGTCAATTCAAGAGTGGATATTATGAGATTTGCATCATTTTGCTTGCCTTGGGTTATTAAACTTATAGCGTTTGACAAAGGTTGTCTAATTTTATCGGGAGCGAGTTCAACTACATGCTTAGTAACTTGCTGCAACTCAAGTCTGTCGACTCTGCTATTATTCAAGTTTAATTCATTTTGACCATTCCCGTTATGTACCTGCGATGAATTGATACTTGATTTTTGCATATAGAATTAACCCTAAAATTTAATATTTGCCTCGTTATTCCCTATACCAGAGTGTGTTTGATTCACCGTTACGTTTTGGTTAGTCCTAGTTTTTGAAACTATATCTAACACCTCAGGTAAATTATTAAAGTGTTTTTCAATTTTTCTTTCAGACCAGTCTTCATCGATACGTGCTTCTTTAGATAAATTAACAATCTTTTCTAAATCTGAATCTGAAAGCAACCATTTCTGAAGTGCATTTTTTAATGTAGAAGTTGTAAGCTCTACACCTTTAGAGATTAAGCTATATGTTGCAGATGCAAGTAGCGATACTGTGAATCCGTCCATTTCGACTTCCTTTTAACAAAAGTAATATTTAAAAAACATTATGTATACTAAGCATATTACATGCTTTATGTTAATTTTAAAGTAGCACAGAGGTAGCACAGGATAATTTCTGTTAGTAGGTGGTTACTTGGGAAGCTTGTAAAAATGGTGGCCCCTCCCAGACTTGAACTGGGGACCTAACGATTATGAGGCCCAGTTGGCAAGGTGGCCTCCGTGCAGATATAGCGAAGTTTAGTGAGAACACAAGACTGGTTGTACCGTATTCGTAACGAGGTTTGTATTTGTTCGTTACCTTTTAAAGTTTTTCTTTCAAAAGAGCAAGTGCTTACATTTTTGGGGAGTTATGGTAAGTTAATCCGTACCAGATTTAATCACTATTAAACTATATATGGATGTTGCAAATGAAGCTGTATTACTTCTCTTATTTTATAAGGAAAATATCAACACAAGAGAAACTAATTCACAACATCTCTGATCTTTTGACTGCTTATTGTAAATCTAACAATAATGCATTAAAAGGAAGCTTTAAATATGGCGATGAAAAGCTTTATCTAGCCAAAATAGACGGTTATAAAAATACGTATTATTTCTTGAAAACCAATAATAATGACTTGTTAAAGCGGATAAATGAAAACAGCATTTCAGTTGGTGACATCAAGGACAAGTTGCATAACAACGAAAAAGTTGCTTTTACTTCCCACATCCACCTTTCATCTGATCGCTCTATCTTAGCAATCGCTAGTGGGGTTAGCTGTCCAAGAATTGATACTTTTGCAGACTACTTTAATAACTTGATAAAGAAGTTAGGATTAAACGATTACGAAATTGAATTCACTGCTTTAACTTCCAACGCGACTAAAAAAGACTTACTAGAAATGGAGGTTGTGAATAGCATCTTTGTTGATGTCGATGCGGATAATGGCTCTGGTAAAGCTATACTTTCTGAACTCTTTGGAGATACGAATTCTGGCATTGGTGGGTTTAAGATTACTGTAGAGTCTACGCAGGGGAATATCAAAGAAGCTTTAAAGAAAATTATAAATAAAAAAGATAAATCTGGGATCGTTCGAATTGGTGCTAAAGCGAAACACAGCGAACTCAAAGGTCAGTTGATGGACTATTGGCTGGATAATGAAAACGCTCTTTCTGATAAATTATCGCCTTCAGCTAAACGTAAGTCTCTTGCCGATCAGATAGGTGAAAAGTTTGACTCAAATGCTCAACTCCAAACTTTATATAACTCATTTATAAGCAACCTGACGAACGCAAAGACAGATACTGATGCTAACCTTGTATCTGCTAACGATCAAAAGTATTTTGATGACTTAGGGGGGGGCAATGAGAAAGACGGAAATCAAAAAGCTTAAAAAGTGGGTTTATTTCTCTCCCGCAATTGGTGTGATTATTGGGTTCATTTATTTTCTTATAAAAGCCAAATATAGTATCAGCTTAGGTTTCACTGACATAAGAACACTGGCTACTATTGTTGCTGGTTTTAGCTTCACAATGCTTGGCTTCCTTGCGGCTATGGCAACTTTTCTATTTTCATTACAGAAATATAAGTTCTTCAAACGGTGGCTTGAAGATGGAAATGCAGAAGTGTTTTTTTCCCTTTATAAAGTATCAATTGTTTGTCTTTTTATAACGTTTGCAGCAAGCTTGATAACGTTCACAAGTCAAGGGCAGCACCTTTCGTTTAAGATAATGATGATGTTTATCATCAATAATATCGTACAGTTATCTGTAATAACGCTAGTTTTAGTTAATAAAATATCATCAATCCAAAACACGCAGTGACGATACTTCATACCTAACGTTTTTGTTTGTTTAATTTATTTAAACCTTAAGTTTATTCAAAAAAGTGCAAAATACTCCAGTATATAGAGTATCAATCTAATTTCAGCTAACACTTCCCCTAATAGCGCATAGTTCAATCCAACTAACTCTATGGATTTACAGGGCTTTCTGAGCAAGGCATACTTATACTTTATAAGTAAGTTAAAAAGGGATTTACATGTCGACCAAAAATACATTGACGACAAATATAGATGAATTGACTGAGCTGACAAAAGATACTCGTGTTGTCCTTAATAACCGAGGTATCGATGTGTTGGCGGATGTTAGCGATGTTAATTTTATGGAATTAATATCTGATCTCGAAGAAGAACAGCAGAAATCTTTTTACGAAATTGTTTACAAGGCTAATGTTAATTTTTTCTTCGAGAAGACAAGTGCGGTATCCGACTTACCAGTATTATCAAAGAGAAATAAAGATAAATTAGTTAAGAAAGGGTATAGCTCACTTGGCGATTTTAATGGTGTTTATTACCCTGATATTTATGAGCTCATAGGCTTTAATCCTGCAAAAGAAATCTTAGTAATAATATTGGCATCTAAAACAGAAGTTTGTTTTGAACAACCAAACTGGGGCGAAGATGAGTGGAAAAGTTTTGTATTGCACTTGATTGATTTTGGCCTGATCACTTGGGAAGATGTTGCCATCAACATGTGCTCGGAGTTAAACCCTCCACAAGTAGGCACAGCTGTTGCGGAACAAGTAAAGCCTAACTATCCTCCAAGACAAGCAATGAAACATGTATTTAAGTGGTTTTATGAGCAGTCTGGAAAGTGTGAAGTTTCAGGCAAAAGGCTTTGGTTAGAAGCTGATCATAAGGTTCCCAAAGAGCATTTTATTCGACAAGGAAAAGATCCAAAAGAAGCAAACACACTAGACAATTTCCAACTTCTAACGAAAAGGGAAAATGTCATAAAAAGAGGCTCTCATCGATTGGGTGGATTATCGTTTGCTCAGGCTTCTGCGGTGCTAGTATACGTACTGCTGAGATATAAACCTAAAAACATCGAAGATTTTGGAAAGTTATGTCGAAATTATGGCCTTACTATGGCTGCTATTCGCTTCCAAGAGGCTTGGGCCCTTGCAATCTGGTTATCAAAAGAAGGGCTCTATGAAATTGATTCTATGGAATCAAACGAGGACTAATTTGAAAGCTCAATTACATTAATTGAGCTTTTTCTTAATTAACTCCACATATTCATCCATCGCTTCAGATAATATGCATCTTATACCATGCTTTTTTGCTGAGATAGCTGTAGTTCCGCTGCCTGCGAAGGGGTCCAATACTAATTCACCTGGTTTTAAATTTTTCATTAGTAAGTTAGGAATTGACTCAGGGAACGGCGCTGTATGCCCATAAGTATTTTTTCCTTTCACCATTTTTATAACGGGTTTACACCTTAATACAAATGGCCATTCATAAGTTCGCTTCCCTGGTTTTTTAAATATTAAGTTATGTTCCCAGCAATTGAGAGGGCTCTGATAATAAGGGGTTAAATTACCCGAGTTATAGGCTCTATTACCTTCAATTTCGCCTTTATCCCAAGGTATATTTGTAATATATTCAAAGCCAAGAGTACGAAATGAATGAACAATGAGCGAACTTAATATCATGCGTTTCTTACCCATTGCTGAACTTATAATAATGTTTTCATTATCAAAGTAGTCAAAAATGTTAAATACGAATACAGAACCAGGCTCGAGAGTTCTGAATACTTCACTAGAAATCATTCGCATCTTATGTAAATAACAATATAAATTGGGGTATTGAGAGTATTCTCGTGCGTTATAGTATGGTGGGGAAGTTACAGCCCCTGAAATAGAGTCGCTGGCTAAGCTCTTTAGTGTAAATTCACTGTCACCCTGAAGTAGATGTACTTGATTACTTAGTTCATGAGCAACTAATTCTGATGACATACAACTTTTACGGTCAAAATTCCAGCGCTTAAAAAAATCAGATGAAATGAAGTTTTCCCAACATCCAAGATCAAGTTTTCCAGTTACGTGACTATTTGTGCTTATTGTTCTACCAAAATCATTAACTGGTTTAGCGTTAAAAAATGTTATTCCATCGCCTGGCAAAGAATAACACTTTATTAAATACTCATAAATTTCAGATTTGTTAACGCTGTAAAGTATGTCGCGTTTCCAGCGACTAAGTATACTCTTACTTATTTGTGAGTCTGGGCAATCAATAGCCTGTTGTTTTAATATGCTTTCATAGGAGAAGCGTTTCCCTCTATTAGACATACTTCGATCTGCGCAAATCAAGTTTTTGCATTCCCAGCTTTTAACTCCAAGCCTAGGATAGCTATTTCCTTGAACTTGCTTAGATCTGCACTTAGGGCATGGAATTTTTGTTTCGTCTCTTACATCTTTTCTGAAAAGAATAAGTAGATCTGGAGCCGTCTCTCCATCATCAGAATATAAGCAAAATGTATCTTTATAGAAAAAGCCTTCATTTATCTTAGTGAAACTACCCTCATCAAATATTATGTCCAAATAATCTGACGTTATTTTTTCAATTTTTTCAGGCTTAAAATAATTGATTTCTTCTTTATGTTCGTAGAATTTTTCTGCAAAGAGCACAATATCTGAAGCAAGTTCCCATAAGTGGCTTTGCGATTTATGAATGTGTATGGCTAAATAACCGTGATTATCTATAGCGTCAAAAGACTCAGAAATAAACTGACAAACAAGCTCTCTTATACATGAGTAGTCTAATTGGGAATATTTTTCTTCATTTAGAAAAATATATTGTAGAGACTTCGTTCTACTAAAGTTGTCGTTAGAGTTTATATAGTCCCAATAGTCAAACTCATACTCCGACTCGTCAATGCCAGAGTTTAGACAATGTATATGCTTTTCGTCAAAAAGCTCATATATAAAGTTGGAAAAAATGGCCTCTAACATTGTTTCCTTCAATGATGAATCTACTTCCTTAGTTCTTCTATTTAGTGGGGAATCAACTTGATTATGGAATTCTTCTAAAACTTTATTATCAGAGATTAACTTTATTTGAGATAAAATATGATCTTTATCATTGCTGGATAGAGTTTTTGAATCAAGCAATCGTTCTAATTGCAATAAATTATTATTGCAAAGTGCTTCGTATATTTCCTTTTTTTCAACGGTGTTGAAATATACTTTGTAAGTAGCTGCAGAGTTAACTATTTCTTTAAAATTACTATCTTCTAGCTTTAACTTTCTTTTTATCGCTCTAATAGCTGCTGATCTTGCTCTCTTTGGTTCTTGGCTTGCGCTGAGTTTATTTAGAAAATCTTCAGCAGACTCGAGTAGCTTTTTAGAAAATTGTACTTTTGGAGTTTCTATTATTTCAAAAAAAGTATCTATAAGTGAAACTAACCCACCTGATGGAACATTATTTCTTTTCAATTTTTTTCCGCTCTTTGTTTAAGTATTGCACCAATGCTTGACGAATTGTTTCACTTTGCGTTGTGTAGTAATCCTTGCAATGAGCTTCTAAGCGCTCTTTAAGCTCTTCTGGAATTCTAATTTCTATTCTTTCGTTTTTCATACGCATTACACTTATATTTTATACGTACATTGTACGGTGTCGTGTGGTGCTATGGCAACAGTTCAAATGATTTAGGTGTACTAGTGAATTAAAGGTCGAATAGAAGGTATTGATACTGTTGTCTATCAGGAGAAAAAAGTTGGAAACTGGATAAAAGAGACTTTGGAAGGCAATATGTCAATTTATAAACGTAAGAATTCAAGATACTATTACTGCGAAATCAAAATCAACGGCAATGTAGTAATTCGCAGTACTAAGACCACTAAGAAGTCGTTGGCCTTGCGTTTTGAGAGCCAACTACGAGAGGAACTTTATAGACAGCAAGTATTAGGTGATAGACCTACGATCACTTTAGCTGATGCAATACAGGAATACGCAAGTAGTAAGATGGGATCGGTCAATCAGGAAAACCTTGATACACAAATTAGAACACTGAACTTTCAGTTGTCTCGAGTTTATTCACTTCAAGCGGAATTACATGGTTTGAATGGCTGTCATTTGACTAGATTAGTGTCCCTCAGGCGTAAAGATGGGGTAACAGAAGGTACTATCAGGTTGATGCTTACCACTTTAAAGGGGATTCTTAATTGGTCGAAATCAGCAGGTTATTTACAGCCTGATAATTTAGTTATACCGAGAATACGTGTAAACAACCAACGCACCAGAATCTTATCTCAGAGCGAAGAAATTCAATTGCTTGAGCGCTTAAGACTGAACAAGAATCCTGATGATTATGATCTAGTAGTTTTGCTATTGGATACTGCGGCTAGATTAAATGAAATTCAACAATTGCGATGGGATTCGGTTGATTTAAAAAACGGTGAAATTCACTTATGGCGCACTAAAACTAATACTGAATCGATAGTAAAACTCACGGATCGTTCGTTGGATATTCTTAATAGAAGACAAACCACAACTAAGCATTCAGAGTTAGTTTTTCCATCGAAAAAGGGGGGGTTACGTAGAACAACACCTAAGTCTATCCAAAATGTTTATAAAGAACTTGGCTTACAAGGTTTTTGCACTCACTCCATTCGTCATACAACAGCGTCCAAACTAGTTAAAAACGGTATGAGCTTATTTGCAGTTTCTAAACTTTTAGGGCACTCAAATATTTCAATGTCACAGCGCTATTCTCACTTGGAGCAAAAGGCTGTAGCAAATCAAGCAGTTGAAATTCTCAATAACAATTAATAACTTAACTTGGCACTGAACGCTGATAAAAGTTTCGCCGAGATTTGGTAAGCCCGTTGAACTCAAGCATAAATAACTATGAAGCTAAACGACTCGGTAAGAGTCAATTTGATAGGATTTATGATTATGAGTGTATTTAAAAGAAACGGTGTTGGTAATTATTACATCCAGTTTAATTTCAACGGAAAAACTTACTGTAAAAGCTCAAAGACGACCAATAAACGTACAGCTGAGCGTATGGAGCGAGAATGGCGAGATGAACTCCATAAGATTGATGAATTAGGAGAACGACCAAGAATTACATTGCGTGATGCGTTGAATGGTTACCTTAACGAAAAGCAAGGTACTGGAAGCCAAAATTATGCATTTTCCAATGTCAAAACAGTAACAGAGCGAGTTAATGTCGATGTTTACGTAGACCAGATTCGTGACTCAGATTTAACTAAATTTAAGGTGTCTCGTGAAAAAGAAGGTATAGCACCGCAAACAATTAAACATAACTTTCAAGCGATTAGAAGTGCTGTAAATTGGGCTAAAGAGCATGGTTACAGTGTGAAAGAAGTTTCGTTCCCTAAAATTAAGTTACCTAAGCATCGTTTACGTTACTTATCCCACGAAGAAGAAGCAAGGTTGCTTACCGAATTAGACCCCAAACGCAAACGCCCGTTTCGCCCTGATTATGAGTACAGAACAGCGGAAGAAAACCGTCGATATCAAGATAATTACGATTTGGTTGTCTGCCTTCTAGATACTGGAGCGCGATACTCAGAAATTGCAGCTATTAAATGGGATTCAATAAATATTGTCGAAGGTACATTAAACCTATGGCGACCCAAGGTTAGAAACGAATCAATTATCTACATGACAAACCGTGTTAAAGAGATTTTTAAACGTCGATTTCAAAATCGGTTATCTGAAGAATTTGTATTTACGAACTCAACAGGACAGCCAAGAGGTTATCAAGCCAAGGGGATTAGAGCGGCTATAAAACGAGCTGGTATTGAGAACTTCAAAATTCACGATTTACGTCATACCTGTGCAAGTCGATTAGTACAAGCTGGTTTAAACCTTTATGAAGTAAAAGAAGTGCTTGGTCACACAGACATAAAAACCACTCAAATTTATGCACACCTTGAACGAAAAGATATTACAGCTAAAGCACGTGATATTTTGGAACGATTACAACCAAATGGAGATAACCATGTTGCTAAATGATGTTTTACATGAATCATCAGCTGGCTGGTGGAATAAGGCGCTGTATATACTTGATAAACTGTTCGGTTTCGAATCTGGCGGTAATTCAAAGCTGAAGCGTGTTAAACAAGTGTTTGATCAGAAATCAGGAGAACATGTTATTTACTTGGAATATCGTGTTAGAGCCGCTAATCAGTCACCAATACAAACACATTTGAACAGTAATTCAAAAGTGAAAGTTGATAAAAATAAGAAGGGTTCAAAGTAACATTTGAACCCCATTCCCCCAGCAATATAAATGTCCGTTTGCCAGACGGGTATTGTCCGAAGCTTTACAATACCAGCCAAGTAATACACCGTCTGTTCTTCTTGCTTCAATACGATTACCAACATCAGTAATTCGTCCAATCAGTTGTCCACTAGGTAATCGTATTTGTTTCTCAATCATCATAAACATCTCGTAATTTAGTTAATTAATCATCAACAAGGGTTAGTTGTTTTTCAACTGTTGCTGGATGCCCAGTTAAACGTAGATACTAAAATAAGATTTATGGAGAACTATTGTGGATATAATCAAGAGTGAATCAACGGAAACCAAGATGGATAAAGCCACACGCGTTTATTTGAAAATGAGAAATCAGGAAGGTGTCAGACGTAAAGATATTATTTCAGAATTTATTAACACTTGTGGTTTAACTCCAGCTGGGGCTTCAACGTATTACCAAAAAATAAAAAGTAAGCAAGTTAAATGATATACAGACCAAACAGACCACTTTTCAAGTAAAAATATATAAAAACTAATTCAGCTTATAGTTTTTACAATATTGTCACCTGAAACTTGGTCTGTATCATCTGCTAGCTTTTAGAATCAAAGCCCTACTACTGATTCTATGTTCGGGTCGTGTAATTTAAGTGAGATATACGTTGTAAAATCGCTTATTGATACGCCATTTACTACTAAACTACCTTTATTATCTTTACCGATTTTGTAGCCTTTTTTACGGAGTTCTTCTTTAAAATCACCACTAGTTGGTTGTGGATAATTATTCTGCTTACACCAGATAAAAAAACCATCACGCAGTTGATTATAGCTTGCTTGTAAATATAGGGTGTCTTTAATTGATACATTTTCAGTACAACTGTCGGTTAAAAACTGTGCAACTTTATCAGATTTACGTCGATAACCATCTTGTTTCGCTAAAAGTTCTTCAGGTACATTGAGCCCTTCGTTTAGAAACATTTGAGCACCTTTTACCATCCAATTTAAGATGCCAGCACCTTCTTCTTTAAACAGTGTTTCTTTGAGCTTTGGATCTCGTTTGTTATCAGTCACGACATAATCAAATGGTACTATTAATAATCGCTCCCATACCGCTGGATCTTGAGGTATATCCAATAGGAAATTTGTTGATAATACTGGTGTAAACATTGGTTGATAAGTAAAGGGTTTACCGTGCGGAGAGCGAGCAACCACTTTACCACTGCGTACACACGACTTAATCATAGCACTGTCAAGTTTGTCACCACGGCTTGATTCATTCATAGATACTAAACGTTTTGCAACAAGCTCCGCTTTAAAGTACTCCTTGTTATTACGCCTATCGGTAAAGATATCGGATTCAGTTTGCTCAGCGTAATCGGCAAGTATTTGTACCAATAAATCAATTAAAACGCTTTTACCGTTAAGCCCTGAGCCAATTAAAATAACGAACTTATCTTTATTGGTAATGCCCAATATCATTTGCCCAACAAGCCGCTGGATGAATGCTACCATTTCTTTATTGCCCAACATAATTTCACTGACAAACTTTTCAAAGCGCGGACAAGTAGCATCTTTATCAAATGAAACAGCCATCGATTTCATCATCAGATATTCTGGTTTATTAGTAATAAAATTACCATTTCTCAAATCTACAATTCCGTTTTTTACGCCAATGTAATGCGCTTTACTATCAAAGGTTGCTAGTGGCACTGTAATTCCTTTTTGCGCTTTAAATAGCTCACGTATGGCAAATATAGTAGTTTTGCTTTGTACCTTTTTACAGTGCTGTACTAACTCTTTAATACGTGCTTCAACCATCCTGATAACAGGCTTAGTATTGAATTCATCACCGAAGCTTTGAAGCTTCTTTTCTAATTTTCGATAGACAGATAATTCCTGTTTTCTTCGTTGCAACAACAAGTCTGCTAATCGAATTGTCGCTCCATTAACGTCTTGTTGCCAACGCCCATCATGAAAAGCAAAATTACCAAGCTCATCTACCCAAACAACTTTATTCTCTACTAAATTAACTTGAAGTTTTGCATTACCAGAATCTGTATAATCAAACTCTGGATCTAAATAGCAAAGCTCCCTTATTTGATTAAAATCTAGTTTTTCAATGGCTTCCAATTGACCTGATATTGCCAGTGATAACGTATCGCGCGGCTGTAAAGTCTCACTCATGATAATACCTCCGATAAAGTAAGTGGTTTATTATGTTTTCTTACTTGTGTAGGGTAGCTATAGGCGCTTTTGATCACTTGCATAGCTTCATCATCAGGGAACGGTGGAGTACACCTTCTGGCTGCTTCTAGAACGAATTCAATGAGTAATACTTGGTCAATATCAAATGCACGTAAGTGGCAGGCATAACGAAATAGGGTTTCATTGCGTTCTCCCTGAGACAAGCCCTGCATCACTTGTGTTGGATTAAACTTATCCGACTGTTTGTTTTTATGGCTCAGCAGTAGATCTTCCATCCAGCCAATAGGTTCTGCCATTGGTAAATCCGGATCATTAATTTCGTATTCGACAAGTTTGCCATTGATAACACTCGTAGAAGGTGCAGCAACGATATATCCGCCGTTACCACGAACATCAACGCCATCCAAACCACAAACTTTTGAGCCATTTGACACGTTAGTTTCAGGTGTCCACTTCACTGGAATATGGTAACCGCCTGTTGGTGTTTTAAACTGTAAAATTGGCGATTGACTAACAATCTTTCCATACCTTTCCTTGAGTGATTCTCGACCATCAACACCGTTTTTAACGTCAACATCAATGACGTTAAATTTTGATATTTCACCCGTTGCAAGACCAAGGTTGTATTTGCCACTGTTAAACCAGTTTTTTAGTGTGTTAATGTCCGTTGTTGCTTCATCTTGCCAGCCAGTGTTTAAAGGTGTCTTACCGTTTTCTTTTACCCGAAAAACATGAATACCCATGCCTGCAAAATACAGTGCAGCTGTAACTTTATTCATAATGATTCCTTAAAAGCACGCTGACGATATCAGCGTGCTTATCGTTTGAAGTTAATGACGAATGATACGAGCAAGATAAGTTAGCTCATTAAACAGCGTTTGGTGGTAGTCGGTACAAGGTTCTTGCCCAATGTACTGTTCTATTAACTTATTAATGCGTGTTGCTTTTTCGATTAAAGCGTGACCTTTTAATACACCTAAGATTTGTGCTAATCGAAATACACCGGTTAATACTGCATGAGTGAACGGGACATCACGGTAGAGCCAGTAACAATCTTCTAGATTGCTAATCGATGCTTGTCCTTTAGTGTCAGGTATTTTGATATTAATTGGTTCTGACCGTGCAGGATCACAATCCTCTACTTGCATTGTTTGGTAACTAACTTTTTTATATGCCACCAATAGTTCACGCTGCTCTCTATTGATAATCGCAATTTCACCGAAATCACCGCCCTTAAGTGCTATTGCGTCAACACAAACATCATCACTGACACCAATATCACCAAAGATATATGCAATGGATAGTGGCTGCTTTTGCCAAACGTAATTCTCTAGATATTTCATATTAAGCCTCTGCATCATTAAGTGTTTGCGGATGAGTAGGCGGGGTGTAGTCATAAATTATAGGTGCAGCTATCACTGACCAATTGGGTGACTTATTTTGTAATAAGCTTTTAATAAAGCGGTATAGGTGACCTGTAACATAAGCGAGTCTGTCAAAATAAATTGACGACGTTTTATCTTTTGCCGCATCGCCGATAGTTTCTTGATACAGTTTATTGCGAAGTATCATTTTTCTTGCTTTTGCTGGTGTTAAGCATTGCCATAATTTAAAAAGGCCAAAATACACGTCTTGAATGATTTTAGGGTTACTGCAGTGCTTAGCTAGTTCATCTAGGTTTTCATAGCTTTGCCAGCTTTCATCTTGTTTTACTGTAAAACTAAGGCCATTATTCGGTAGAAGTAGAATGTTAATTTCGTGTGAGCAATTATCGACAGGCATCAGTGACACCATATCAACAGCAAAACTCATATCAATCGACGAAATAACAGCTTCTTTGACTTGGTATTGCCATGTTTTGGGTATATTGAGTTCTTTTTTCATTTCAATTCCTTAAGGGCGCACTTGACCACAGAATGGTGCTCGCCCTATACATTTAGATGTTTAGTTAAAAGTTTTGGTTAACGGTTGAGTGCTTGGAGGTCATAATCACTTGGCTTGTGATCAACCAGTAGCGACCAGTAATACCGACTGTTGGTATATAAGGCTGCAGTCATCCTTTGAATTTCATAATGGAGCCACTGCGCTTGTTTCTCGTGCGGTGAAGCAGGTATGCGTTGTATAAACCCAAGAACAAAAGCGTGGTCTACTTCGATTAACTTGAGTATTGCTTGCTTCTTCTGCTCATTGATTTTTGTAGATGCTTTAATACTTATTTTGCAAGCGAGTAAGATGTTTAAGCACGTTGTGGCTGAGAAATACCCAAATGAAGAAGTTGTAGGTAGTGTAAACGTATCAAGCTCCATTCCTCCTTTTTGATACCACGATTTAACAACGACGTACTCTAGTTGATTCTCAGTAATTACAACCGCATAAACATCTCTTAAATGATCAGCAGTAACGTACTTATCAGAGTGTTCGAGTTCAATAACTAACGAGTCTTTGCTTACGCCTTGAAAAATTGAAATATTAGCAAGTGTAGAGTCTTTAATTAGACTAACTTTCCAGTTAGACATATCAGCGATAAAACCTGATGTTAAACTATAAGCCCTTTCACCGAGCTCAATTCGCTCGCCTGATAATTTGAACGTCTTGATCTGAGCTTTAATTGAGTTGTGGTATTGAACATTTGAATTAGACATTTAATTTTCCTTAGCTTCACTGACAGGCACTCGATGCAAAAGTGAAGCGTTTAAGTAGGTTTGTTTAGCGTAAAGATAATGAGCTTTACGCTTTAAAATAAAAATTAAGGTTTCACACAGAACCAAGTGGTACCTTCACTAAAAGCCGGAATTCCATGAATGTAGGGGTAATTGACACTGCCATCTGGCAAGATTTCTTCATAATCGTTACCCTTGGATAGTTTGATTTCTATACGCTCATCAGTAATGAATTTATTTTGGTTTACATGGCTGGAATTGTTCGTATGTTCAGTCATTTATACTTACTCGTAGTTTTTAGTTAAAAGAGTGGTTAAGCAGCCTTAACCAAGGTTTCGGTAGGTACAATAGAGGCAAAATCAGATTGGATTTTTTTACGACAAGGCATTTGTCGTAAAGCTTGGAAAAGGTATAAAAAAAGGTGGCCATCACCACCTTTTTACTTTTAACGGAATCTAGAATATCTCCGATTCTTTAAACTCGTAGTTGGTTACCATGTCTTTAAACATGAGAAGGCTTTCTGCCGTTAAAGTAATGCCGTCCATGTAAAATGGACCAATTTCCGGTCTTAGGTCAAATTCTAGCCCTGATTTAAGTTTGAGGTAATTGATCGCTGTCGAACCGTCTTCGCGAAGTTTGCAAGTAAAATCTTCAACTATGCTTAAAAAATCACCGAAGTGTTTTCTTGAAACAGGGTAACGTACTGCATCTTCATTTGAGTAATGGCTGTAGTTTCCTATTGCTGTTACATTTACATAGCGGAAGGATTCATTATGAAATTTGCAAACGGCTAATTCGCATGTAATTGCATCGTTAATTATTTGCTCGATATGCTTATCATGATGCTCAAAGGTAAGCTTTTGATTGTTAAACGGCTTTAGTTTCTTTTGAAGCTTCTTAGTGATTTTGTTCGGTAATTTCTTATGAGCAAACACAACCTTTAATATTAGCGCTCCAAAAGCACTAAAGACAAACATGGGTTCTAAATCACTGCCAATTAGATAATCACCTTTCTCTCTCTGCAGATATTTAATTGCTGGGTATTCGTTAAAAGCTAATGTATCATTTTTGTTAGTCATGAGACTTCTCCTTCGTAAAGACTATGGCTTGATTGCCAACAAAGGAGATGATCACTGCTATTAGGGCTACGAGCTTTTTACGACAGAGCAATTGTCGGAAAGTGATAAATTAAGATTGAGCTTTGCGTTTTTTATGACATGGGCAACTTTTATCTTTACATAAAATATGCCCCTTTTCTAAGGTGAAAGTTTTTGTTTTTTTATCGTAATCCACAAAATACTCTTGCTTCAGTTTGGCTAAAGCCAACTTGCCATCACTACCTTTAGGGATGCCCAATGTATTTTTAAAACGCTCTAATGCTTTTTCAATGGCGCTAACCTTAAGTTTTACAGACGGCACATGAAGATCAGTCCTTGAAAGTGAAGAATCAAACACTTCAGTAGGCTTAAAATAAGTAATTGCGTATTTGTCTGTTTTCGATGTCCAATTGCCTTCACCAAATTTACGGTCGTACTGAGATTCTTTACGGAGTTCAAACTCTATGCCACGGTATCTAAATGCTTCAGACTTGGGGTATTTAGCAAACACGTCATATAGGCCCACCTGTTCAAATTGCAAGCAACCAAATTCGTTTTTATCGCTTAATATTTTTTCTGCATAAGTAATCGATAGCTGAGTTGCTAGTCTATTTGATATATAGGGGTGTTTCTCCCATATAACAGCCATTAAGCGCTTACTATATTCATTAATAGCAACTTTAGGTTTACGAGCTTTTTCTTGAACCTTTTGAAAATACTCAAATTGAAGCAATGAGTGAAAGGTAGCATCCAACCATACTATCTGTGCTGCCATCGAGTTAAGTTTATATATTCGTTGTAGGTCAAAAGACTTCGCGTTAGCCATGTCAACGAGGGTTCTTATGATAAAAAACGTTACTTCACCGCCAGTTATAAAGTCATTGTCAATAAAAATCGCAAAATCAAAATCTGTAATTTGATTATCACCCCGAAGAACTTCAGTTACGATTGCTGTATACCTCTCTAGCCGTAACTCAAATTCACCAAAGTTAAATTGTTCAAGAAACTCGAACATATCAGCGATAAAACCTTCATCGAAAAAGCCATCATCTTCGCTGAGATAATCGAATATTGTATTTTTTATGGTGCTTATAGGAAAGCTTAAGTCCTCAGGAATTATAACTTCAAAAGTGTTTGAAAATTCTCTGCTTTTTATAAAATCAATGTAATTCATAGACAGCACTCTTATGGGATCCTTACGCAGATTTTACATGAATAGACCTTGAAGTCGTTACCTGATAAGTAGAAAAAAGTGAGCGGATCTGGATATCCTTTCAGGTGAAATAAACTCTGCACCAAATTATTCGGGTTCAGGCTAAGCAGGTGGGCTTTCTATGAGCTTTTGAGGTTTTTTACTGCTTGCTCAATTTTTGAATGCAGCGAATTAAGTTGGTCATTATCCAATAGCTCAATACCAGCAATGTTCTCCAAAATTAATCCTATGTGTTCACCAATATCATCATCGTTATGGATATCTGATTCAATTAGCATTTCAGCGATCTGGTTAATTTGTTTCTGCGTTAGCATGGTGCCTCCTTGAAAGTATCAGTTAACTTTCTTGCACCTTCTTGCAAGAGACAACGGGAGCACAGTAAAAAGGCGTCATCTAAATAAAGAAATTGGCTGTTGCCAACAATAGGTTAATCGCTGGATGGTAATTGGGTCTAAATTAACCAACAGGTGAAGTAATGAGTCAATCAACACTAGCAAAACTGAAATGTACAGCCCGCCCGACTATTCCAGCTATCGAGCCTATTCAAGTTAAACGCGAAAAACTGATTGCCCGATTAAACGAACAACGTGCTATGGCTGCTTGCTTATTGGAAAATGAGGTGTATACCGCTTATAAAGAGGTTTGGATAACCGATGGTATTACCGGAGAGAAGAAACGAGTAAAGCAACCTAAGAAGCTAAGACAGTGGTTCTATCAAGTGAATGATACTTGGTTCTTTGAAATAAAGTATGGCAACAAGTCATTGGAATTACAGAAAGGTAAAGTTGCGATTGAAGTGGGTAAGCAAGAAAATTTACTGACAACAATCGACACCTTAATTCAGGGTGTTGAAAAAGGAGAGTTAGATACTCAGCTAAAAGCCGTTACTGGACCAAGAAAAGCAAAGGTCTAGGCTTGGCTATATTACGTGAAATAAGCTGTGTATATACCTTTAGGGAAGTAGATGATGACATTTTGAATGTAACACTTGATAGTCCAAAGAAGGTCTATCAAGTGTTTAAGCATTTGAAATATGAAACCAAAGAGCGTTTTATCGTGGTGAACTTGAACAGCCAGCATCAAATCATCAATTATGAAGTTATAGCGATTGGCACGGTAAATCAGATATCACTTCGTCCGGCTGAAGTATTGAGAACAGCCATTTTAATTAACGCACCAGCTATTATTCTAATTCATAACCATCCATCAGGTGATCCAAAACCAAGTCAGCAAGATTTTCATTTTACCGAACAAATTAAACAAGCCGCAAAGATGTTCAGTATCGATGTGCTTGACCATGTTGTTATTGGATATGAGCGTTTTGATAGAGCTGTTAGAGATTAAGCCCTGTTAAAATCAGGGTTTCAACCAAATTCATAGTTACTAAAAAATTACACGAATTTCGTTACTAGGGGCGATCCCCTATCAAACGTGACTACTTTTTAAAATGAAATTTAGGGAAAATTGAGGTGGTCCTAGTTGACCTTGGTCGGGATTGGCGACTTATCTGGTAAAACAGTAAAAAGATTATGGTCTTTCACCATACAGACCACATATTTAGTGGAGATGGTGGCCCCTCCCAGACTCGAACTGGGGACCTAACGATTATGAGTCGTGTGCTCTAACCAACTGAGCTAAGGGGCCATTGTATTAGCTTTTGCTAATTTTGAGATGCGTTTAGGAGGGTTAACTCACTAAAGCGGGTTGCAGTATAAAAAGTTTTTGTAACCTTGTCACTAGCAAAACTCTTTATTTTAAAAATCCTTAAACTATTTGCTCAAATAGTAAACTCTTTGTTTTTTCAACGACCTTAAAGCATGTCGATTGATTTCTAGCCTCCGACATTGTTCTAGATCAAATAGCTAAATCACTAAACTCGTTAAAATAGCCGCTCAATCAATTGCGGAGTGCTGACTGTGATAAATTTACCAAGCTGGGATCAATCTTTGATCAATAAATACAATATTTCAGGGCCAAGATATACATCTTACCCCACGGCGTTGTCTCTAGCTGATGGTTATAACCAACAAGATATGATTAACGCGATTGCGGCATCGAAAAGTCGTTCTTTATCGTTGTATATCCATATCCCTTTTTGCAGTCAGCTTTGTTATTACTGTGGTTGTAATAAGGTGATCACTCGTCATCAGTCTAAAGCCGATTTATACCTCGATAATTTAGCGCTTGAGATTGCTGAGCAGGCAACGCTTTTTGCTGATTATAACGTTGAGCAACTGCATTTAGGGGGTGGTACGCCAACGTTTTTATCTGCAGAGCAAATGAGCCGCTTAATGGCGTTAGTTGAGCAGCATTTTAATTTTGCTGATGATGCTGAGCGCGGAATTGAGATTGACCCTCGCTCTTTAGCTGATGGCATGTTAGTACATCTACGTAAGCTTGGCTTCAATCGTGTCTCGTTTGGTATTCAAGATTTTAATGATGCTGTACAGCTGGCGGTTAATCGTCCGCAAAGCGTGCAGTCAGTAAAAGGTTTAATTAGCGAGGCTCGTGAGCTTGGCTTTAAATCTATTAATGCTGATATGATTTACGGTTTGCCATTACAGACACCTGAAAGCTTTAAAGAGACAATTGCACAGCTGATTGAGCTAAATCCTGACCGAGTGTCTGTGTTTAATTACGCTCATTTACCAGATAGATTTGCAGCGCAACGTAAAATTAAAGACGCTGACTTACCTTCTGCTGGCGATAAACTTACTATGTTCAAAAATACACTTGAGCAAATGTTAGCGGCGGGCTATCAGTTTATCGGTATGGATCACTTTGCTCGTAAGGATAATGAACTAGCGATTGCCCAAAATGAAGGTAAATTACACCGTAATTTCCAAGGTTACACAACACATGGTCAGTGTGACTTATTAGGTTTGGGTGTGTCATCTATTTCGCAAATAGGCAATGCCATTTTACAAAACGAAAAAGAGTTGAAGCACTATTACAAAGCTGTGCAAGAAGGCTATGGCAGTGCAATCTGTAAAGGTGTTGCTTTAACTGATGACGATACGTTACGTGCAGCGGTGATCAAACAATTGATCTGCCAGTTTGAGCTGGATATTCCCTCAATCGAAAAACAGTTTAATATCAACTTTGCCAGCTATTTCTGTGAGGCATTGCAAGCACTGGACCCATTACTAGCTGATGGCTTGGTGTCTGTTAGCCAAGATAAGATCACAGTAACAGCCCGCGGTAATTTATTTATTCGTATTATTTGTATGTGCTTTGATGCGCACCTACAACAACAAATCAAGCAAACTCGTTTCTCACGAGTAATTTAACAACAAAAAGCAGAGCCTAGGCTCTGCTGTTTAACTAGCTTAATTCAACGATACGTCGGCTTAATTAAATACTACGTTTTCGCTGCCTGGAGCTGCTTTAAACTCTTCAATGATACGTGCGCAATCGGCTTTAATCTCATCGCTATGCTGCTCTTCAGCACGCCAACGAGTGGTGTCCATTTTAAAGATCTCTTTTTTAGAGTACTTTTTACGGGCATCGTGCGTTGGCATGTCTTTTACAACTTCGTACATTTTGAATATGCCTGGGTAGCGCTCACTTAACTCAAACTCTTCTGCAAAGCTGTATTGAGAGATCAGCACCCAAATGCGTAGACAGCCTTCTGAGAACTCACATTGCTCTTCATTCATCGCACGGGCAATTAAATGAATGCTGTCGGCTAACTTTGCATTACGCTTTGCTTTTGAGTCAGCAAGCTTTAGCGCATACTCAGCTTCTTTCTTAGCGATAAGCTTATTTTGCTCTTTTAGTTTATACAGAAGTTGTCCTGCATAAAACGCAAGTCCTGCGATAATTGCCGCACCAATAACTATGGCAATAATCAAGGGTATGCTCATCGTTCATCCTCATCTTCGTCATCTAACCATTCGTTTGCTAGGTCATCAGATAAGTACTTATCGAAGTCAGATTCACCTTCATCGTATGAATCATCTTCAAAGTCATCTTCGTACTCGTCTTCGTCTTCAATACCTAGCAGTTCACATAACTCTTGGTGACGTGCGATACGACTATTGAAGTACTTAGCATCTTTACCTGTCAACAGCTCACCACGTTCGTGACGCTCAACAAGCTTTAATAAGCGCTCATCATTTTCTAATGCTTCTAGCTCTTGCTCTGGTGTTAGCTCTGGCTCATTAACTTTCTTAAGCTCAACCATTGGTTTTAAGTTACGTTTCATTTCAACTTTTGGTTCAGCTTTAGGCGCAACTAATGAAACTGGCTTTTTGCTACCAACACGTTTATCTTTCGGTTGGTTATTAGCCTTTGTGTTCTCTCCCTTTTGCACGTCAGGGGCGTTTCGAGAACCTGGTTTAGCACCTTTGGTCTTTTTAACTCGCTGCTTCTTCAACGCTCGCATCTCTCTAAGTTTTTCTTTACTCAGACGTACCGGGCCATTTGATGGAATTTTACGCGACTTTTTCTTTCTACTCATATCTTGATCGTCTCACTTAAGAGGTTGTGCACAACACCTTTAGCGGCATTGTAATGCTGGCATAACCAGAAGAATTCGGTGTGCGGATGTGGTTTGTCAACATGACGAACTGCGCACTTTTCATACTCTCATATCAATCGTGTTAAGTTATTTAGCAGCTAAATATTTAAGTCGATTGGTATTAGTACAAACGGTGGCTATTGTAACAGGACAAATAAAAAGGCGGTAGAGAAAACATCTCTACCGCCTACTAATCTGAGCGCCAATAATTTGGACACTTCTCCCTTCGACTTTTAGTCTTTATTATTTTTATTATTATTTTTTATCCATTTTGTTATTTTTAAACCTTCCGTGTAGCATTCCATTTTGTTTTTATTATTAAACTTCCGTGAGCTTTTATTATTCTCGGTCAATCCTGACACTTTTTTGTTATTTCCTTTAGTACATCAAACGATGTAACCCCCTAAAGATTTGCCGCAATCACTTTCCTTATTGCTTTGTCCTTGTTGTTTTTATTGTCTCAGCGACAGTGGTTAATTTACTCATTAATAATTTTGTTACAACTAATTTATATAACTTTTCTTACAGTCAAAAGATTAAAAAACGACAATTACCTTTTAAAACAATTCGTTATATTATAAAAAAAAATAAAAATAAGATTTAGCTCACATTGAAGTGTGGGCAATGTCTCACAAGGAAGTAAGAAATTTCGATGAGATAAATATGAAAAAAAGCAGCTTGCGCTGCTTTTTTTACAATTTGTACACTTTAATGCCAATATTTACATTCGGCAATCAGACTTTAGTGTAAGCCACCTAAGTATTTTGAAAGAACTTCGATGTCTTTGTCTGTTAATTTTTTAGCGATGTCTTGCATCATGCCGTTTAGGTCATTATTGCGTGTACCATCACGGAATTTTTCAAGTTGAGACTTGATGTATTCTGGGTGTTGGAACGAAATTTTTGGGAATTTAGCAAGTGATGTACCGTTACCTCGAGGACCGTGACACGCAGCACATGCTGGAATACCACGCTCTGCATCACCGGCTTTATAAAGCTGCTGACCCACTTCTACTACATCTTTAGGTGTTGAACCTTCAGACATATTTAAAGAAGAGAAGTAAGCTGCTAGGTCTTTCATGTCTTGATCGCTAAGCGGCATAGCCATACCACTCATTACTGGATCCATACGGCCTTCTTTGCCGCCAGACGTCATACCTAATTTAAACTCTTGTAATTGTTTATAGATATAATCTGCGTGTTGGCCTGCAATTTTAGGGTAGATATTAACCGGTGCATTACCGTCTGGGCCGTGACAGGCCGCACACGTTGCCGATTTCTCTTTACCTGCGTTTACATCGCCATCAAATGCTGTTGCGTTGCTTGCTGACAACGTTCCAAGCAATATAGTTAAAGATAGTGCTATTTTTTTCATGGTGAATTCTCTGTTTCCGACCCTGTATCATCTACAATATGGATGTTGTGATTTCTATATTCTACACGATAATAAATTCTCTGGCACGTTTTCTGCCCACTTTAAGCTCATAATTTATAGGGATTTGACTTAGATTAAGTTTCTATCTAGAAATTTTCCCACTATGTAACTAAATTTAGCACGCTTAAATACGCTTTTGAATGCTGCTTTAATAGTATAAAATACGCGTCTTAAGTGAATTTTAGTCACTGTTCAACATTATTTATAAAAGATTAGGAGAGCCTGTGCTCAAATCTCGTATCAAATACAATACTGCGTCCTTTGTTACTAGCGCACCTGACATCTCACGCTTGCCTGCTGATACGGGGATTGAAGTCGCGTTTGCTGGTCGCTCTAATGCGGGTAAATCAAGTGCCCTTAATACGCTAACTGATCAAAAGTTAGCACGTACCTCTAAAACGCCGGGTCGTACTCAGTTGATCAATACTTTTGAGCTTGATGCTGATAAACGCCTTATCGACTTACCTGGTTATGGCTTTGCGAAAGTGCCAATCGAAATGAAGAAGAAATGGCAAAAATCGTTAGGTGAGTACTTACAAAAGCGCCAAAGTTTGAAAGGGATTGTTATTTTAATGGATATTCGTCATCCACTAAAAGATCTTGATCGTGACTTAATTGACTGGGCCGTTGGCAGTGAGATCCCAGTACTTGCACTTTTAACTAAAGCCGACAAATTAAAACAGGGCGCACGTAAAGCACAAGTTTTACAAGTTCGCCGTGAGCTAAGTAGCTTGGAAGGTGATATTACTGTTCATGCATTTTCATCATTAAAAGGAACAGGCTTACCAGAAGTTGCTAAAAAGCTAGATGAATGGTTCTTAGGGCCAATTGAAGTTCAAACTCCTGAATCTGAGGAAGAACCAGAAGCTTAGGCCAAGTAATAACGCTTACCTAATGACTCTATAAAGTAGCCCTGCTCGTCTGAGCAGGCTATTTCAGCCCATTGATAATAAACATTTCTCGATACTCTTGCCGCTAACCCATGTGCTAACTTTAAATAAGGTACCTGCAGATTTTCAAATTTGCGTAATTGTAGTGGTTGCGATGATGTCACTAACCAAGTGCGTTGTAGATTATCAACACAGCATAAAGCCTGCCCTTGCTCGGTCTCTTCAAAATACCAATCAACAATAACAAAAGGCACATCAATGACTGTAATCGCCATTTTCTCTACTGGCGTTTTTAAATAGTAAGTATTGGCTTCTTTACAAAGTACGGAGGCAAAAAGTTTGACCATTGCCTCCCGTTGAATTTCGCTACCAGCATAAAACCACACTCCTTGACCATTGATCTCAATAGGCAACTGACCACAATTGTCTGGTTGCCATTGATCAAAAGGTTTATCAGGCTCTGCAAGTGCAGCTTCTAGCTCGGCAAGCGACTGCATTACTTATCTTTATCGAGCGTCAGAGAAAAAGTTACAGGAACAGCTGTTGCAATAGATGGTAAACCAGCAAGCTTTTGTAGCTGTGCAATGCCTTCTGTTACTTTGAAATCATCTGCATTAATAATCACTGGTGAGAACGAAGAAACTGTCACATCACCATTGGGTGACATATTTGCCAGTACATCAATCGTTAACTCTTTTTTATTGCCATGGAAGTCAAGCTCGGCTTTCAAACCAGTTAATACATGTTGTCCTGGCTTCAGTGCTAATAATGATTTACTTAAATCAGCAGTTAAAACTGCATGAGGAAACTCAGCTGTTTCGAACAACAATTTAGTCATGCGCTCATTACGGATAGGAATTAGCGTTTCAACAGAGCTAAGATCGATCATTAACTTGAATTGACCTTGCTCATTCAACGTACCTGATACTTTTTTGAAATGATGCGCTTCAGCAATTGAATTCTTTTTGATAGATACAAAGCTAACCTTGCTTTGCTCATTGTTAACCTGCCAGTTTGCACTAGCAAAAGGAGCAACTAATAAACTTGATAATGATAAGGCGGCAAAGGCCACAGATTTAAACATAACGCATTCCTTCGAAGATAATAACAATCTATTAGATGGTATCACCTGCGTTAATTTGTGCAATGAATTGTATGATAAGAAGAGAAAAAACGGCTCGCTCAATAACAAGCGAGCCGGTATAGCAAACTGGGGAGAAGCTATCAATACGTTGCATCTTTTCAGATGCATCATCAACAGGATGTCCTACAGGATGAGGACGGCGCGGACTTTAACAAAGTCCGCGTTAAAAAGAAATTGCATCCGCAAAGAAAACGCTCGATTTGATAAACATATAACGAAACTCTAAAACTATCTTTTCTTGTTTACCTATAATTAACATTACATCAAGTGGTTATTTAAGGTATCGTTAAATTAATAAGAGAAAATAGCAGCATTATTAATACATGTTGATGGCAAAAACTTAGCACAAGAGTAAAAAGGAATGAAAAAATGCCTCCTAGCACTAGCTACCATCTTACTCATTTCGCTGAGCTTGCCCTGTCACGCGAAAAATAATAACACTCAATACCCGATTGTTTTGGTACATGGGCTGTTAGGTTTTGATAGCCTATTAGGCGTTGACTATTTTCATAATATCCCCAGCACTTTATCGCTTGATGGCCATCAGGTTTTTGTTGCTGCTGTGTCAGCTGTTCACAGTTCAGAGTTTCGTGGTCAACAATTACTGGCTCAGGTTAATCATATTTTGGCACTCACGGGCGCAGAAAAGGTTAACTTAATTGGTCATAGTCAAGGAGCGCAAACGGTTCGCTATGTCGCTTCGATCTCGCCTAACTTAGTTGCCTCTGTGACCAGTATCGGGGGGGCAAACTATGGCAGTACACTTGCTGATCTTATTCGCGAAGAAATAAAACCAAACTCACCATCTGAACATTCGTTTAAGCTAGCATTTGCAGCACTAGGCAGCATGATTTCGTTACTATCAGGTCACAGTGATTTACCGCAAGATCCGTTAGCAGCATTATATAGCTTAACCAGCCAAGGAGCCTCTGTATTCAATCAAAAGTACCCAGAAGGTTTACCGCCAACGGCATGCGAGCAAGGACAAATGCTTGCCAGTAATGGGGTGTATTATTTTTCGTGGAGTGGCACAGCAGCGCTTACCAATATTCTTGATCCAACCGACTTATCTATGCTGCTTGGATCAATATTGATCGTAGGTCAAGATGATGGCCTGATTTCACGCTGTAGTAGCCACTTAGGTCATGTCATTAAAGATGATTATAAAATGAATCATTTAGACGAAATCAATCAATTTATAGGTTTGCATCATTTACGCGAAGTCGACCCTGTTGAGCTTTATCGTCAACATGTAAAAAGGTTACAAGAGTTGGGGTTATAGTTAACGAGTAATGATTTATTTTTGGTTAAGTCGGGTCGCTAGAAGTGATGTTCTATACACATAAGCGATCAGCTTTCAGCCTTCAGCGGTCAGACGCGCGAAACAAGCTTCACGCCTACCTGTAGCAGCGCCTTTATGCCGCGACCCTTAAATTGGAAGCTAGATTCGAGATAAATACGGTATAACGGTCAAGCAAATCGCTAACTTTCAGTCTGAAAGCTGACGGCTGATAGCTGACAGCTCTCACCTATTGCGACTATTAGTGTGCTTGTTGCCAGTTGTCACCGCTGTCGGCTTCAACAATCAGTGGCACATCAAGAGTGGCAGCTTCTGACATTAGCTTACAGATTTCAGCTTTATAGTCGTCAACACACTCTTCTTTAATTTCGAACACTAATTCATCGTGCACTTGCATTAGAAGCTTCACTGACCCTTCAGCTTGTGCGTTTACCCACTGATGAACTTTAAGCATCGCTTTTTTGATGATATCAGCAGCAGTACCTTGCATTGGCGCATTGATTGCTGCACGCTCAGCGGCTTTGCGACGAGCACCGTTACGGGCGTTGATTTCTGGTAAATGTAAGCGACGACCAAAAATAGTCTCTACATAACCTTTATCTGCCGCTTTTTCACGGGTAGTTTCCATGTACTCAAGTACGCCCGGGAAACGCTCGAAATATTTATCAATATAATGCTGTGCTTCATGACGTGGAACATCTAACTGACGTGATAAACCAAACGCTGACATGCCATAAATTAAACCAAAGTTAACCGCTTTGGCTTTACGGCGCATATCGCTGGTAACCTCTTCAAGGCTAACGCCGAATACTTCTGCTGCGGTGGCGCTATGAACATCTAAGCCATTAGCAAACGCGGTAAGTAGGCCTTTATCTTGTGATAAGTGCGCCATGATACGCAATTCAATTTGGCTGTAATCGGCAGCGACAATTTTATGGCCAGGTGCAGCAATAAAGGCTTCACGAATACGACGACCCTCTTCCGAACGAATTGGAATATTCTGTAAGTTTGGATCCGTTGAACTTAAACGCCCCGTTGCTGTTACCGCTTGATGGTAAGAAGTATGCACACGCTTAGTGCGCTCATTCACCATTAACGGTAGTTTATCTGTGTACGTTGATTTCAGTTTCGATAAACCACGGTGTTCAATAATTACCTTAGGTAGCGGGTAATCATGAGCAAGTTCTTGCAATACTTCTTCTGCCGTCGACGGTGCACCTTTTGGTGTTTTCTTGATAACCGGAAGCTCTAGCTTTTCAAACAAGATTGCTTGTAGCTGCTTAGGTGAACCTAAGTTAAACTTTTCACCAGCCATATCATAGGCTTCTTGCTCAAGCTCTAATAAACGTTCGCCTAAACGCTGGCTGTGAGCTGCCAGCATGTTGCTATCAATTGCAACACCGGTACGTTCAATATCAGAAAGCACCGACACAAGTGGTAATTCAATGTCTTCGAATACCGATTTTAATTGGCTATCAGCATCAATTTTTGGCCATAACACTTGATGAAGACGAAGCGTTATATCTGCATCTTCAGCAGCGTATGGTGCGGCTTTTTCGAGCTCAATTTGATTAAATGTCAGCTGCTTTTTACCTTTACCAGCAATATCTTCGAAGCTGATATTTTTGTGGCCTAGGTATTTAAGTGCCAGCGAATCCATATCATGACGGCTGCCTACACTATTAAATACATACGACTCCAACATAGTGTCGTACTTAATACCCTTTAATTCAAAGCCTGCATTCGCTAATACACTTTTATCGTATTTTAGATTCTGGCCTACTTTTGCCTTGTTTTCGTCAGCTAAGATTGGGCCAATTTTTGCCATAACTGTGTCTAAGCTTAATTGCTCTGGCGCATCTGGGTAATCGTGAGCAACCGGAAGGTAAGCCGCTTCACCGGCTTTAACCGCAAAGCTCATACCAACCAATTGGGCCTGCATGTAATCAAGGCTGGTTGTTTCAGTATCAAAGGCAAAAAGCTCGGCGTCATTTAACTGCGCAACTAAGGTATCAAGCTGCTCTTCAGTTAAGATTGTTTCGTAGTGCGCATCAGCCACTTTAGGTAGTTCGTTGGCTTCTGTTGGTACATCTAAATGAGTGTCAGCATCTTTAGGGTTATCAAGTAGCTCAGCTAACCAACGGCGGAACTCACATTCACCATAAAGTGCAATCAGTTCATCACGGTTTGGCTCTTGTAGTTTGAAACTTTCAAGGTCCGTTTCAACTTCAACATCACATTTTATGGTTGCCAGCTCATAGCTAAGTGGCAAATGATCAAGTGCTGCAGCAAGCTTTTCACCAATCTTGCCTTTGATCTCACTAGCGTGATCAATAACACCTTGTAATGATCCGTATTTTTGTAACCATTTCACCGCCGTTTTTGGACCACAGCCATCAACACCCGGAATGTTATCGACTTTGTCACCCATTAAGGCAAGGTAATCAATGATCAGCTCAGGTCCAACACCAAACTTTTCAACGACCGTTTCTGGATCTGAGATGCTATCGGTCATTGTGTTGATAAGCGTTACATGTTCATTTACTAGCTGCGCCATATCTTTATCGCCGGTAGAGATCAGCACATGGCGCTGTTGCTCAGAGGCAATACGTGCAAATGTACCAATCACATCATCGGCTTCAACACCTTCAATACTGATAAGCGGAAAGCCCATTGCTTTAATAATGTTATGTAAGGGCGCAATTTGTGTGCGTAAGTCATCCGGCATAGGTGGACGATTAGCTTTATATTCGCTGTACATATCATTTCTAAAGGTTTTTCCCTTCGCATCAAACACTACAACCATATGTGATGGATCATATTGTTTGATCAAACTCTTCAGCATATTTACAACACCGTATATAGCACCTGTCGCTTCACCTTTAGAATTAGTAAGGTGCGGTGGCGAATGATATGCACGGAATAAATAAGAAGAACCATCAACAAGAATTAGTGGATTTTCAGGGATCTGAGCCATGGTGAAATTGGATCCTAATTGAATAACATTAAATTGTTTGTAAGCATGCCATAAGGCTATGAAGAAAACGACTGTGAATTATTAACCAACAAGCGTTTAACTCAATAGCAACCTGTGGATAACTATGTAGATAACGGACACAGTTAATCCTCCCAAAATGTAAAAACACTTAGGAAAATTTTATTAAGACTATGTTTTTATTTAAAAAAGATAATGCGTGGTTCTTTTTTTATTATTTTTATCCGATGTGGAAAACGGTTTTAGCAGCGATTTACCTTGTGCTTATTCGATACCGAATTAACATCCCTTTTCATAACCGGAGGAGTATTCTAGCATAATGGATCAAAGATCATAGCGATCCTTTATACTTTTTTTTTCGTTAGCTATTTATGAAATGGCATAAACAGCCATTCATCATGCTTTGCGAGTAACTGAGCATCAAAAATTTTTTATTTTGTCGCCTGACTCGCATAATTGTTACACTAGCGTTAGTCACATTAAGGAGAGACAAAAAATGAAAAAAGTTGCTGTAATTTTAGCGGGTTGCGGTGTTTATGATGGTGCAGAAATCAACGAAGCCGTCCTAACTTTACTACACATTGCTAAAGCAGGTGCAAGCTATCAATGTTTCGCTCCTGATATTGAGCAAATGCACACTATTAATCATCTAACGGGCGAAGAAATGACTCCAAACCGTAATGTATTAGTAGAAGCGGCACGTATCGCACGTGGTGAAATAAAAGCATTAACCGAGCTTAATGTGAATGAGTTTGATGCCTTAATCGTACCAGGTGGTTTTGGTGCCGCGAAAAATCTATCTGACTTTGCAGTAAAAGGTGCTGATGCCCAAGTGCAAAATGATGTACTTACAACAGCAAAGGCCTTTGTTGATGCAAACAAAGCTGCTGGATATATGTGTATTGCACCGGCAATGTTACCAATGATCTATGGTAAAGGAGTCAAAACAACCATTGGTAATGATGCAGATACAGCAGCGGCCATTGAACAACTTGGTGGTTCACACCAAAGCTGTGCAGTTAATGATATCGTTGTTGATGAGCAACACAAAGTGGTCACGACTCCTGCATATATGCTGGCGCAAAGCATTTTAGATGCAGATGCAGGTATCGAAAAATTAGTAAATAAGGTCTTAGAACTCGTTTAATTATTTATGTTAAGGCCAGCATCTAATGCTGGCTTTTCTTGCGCTAACGCAAAAAAATGACGTTTTTTATCAAGAAAAAGCCTTTTAGATCATTTTATAAATTGTGGCTTAGCGTTATAATCGTTCTAATTTCCGTCAGATATCGTGATTGATCACGTTCAAATCGAAGTGAGCAAGGCAAAATGAAAAAACTATCAGCTGCATTATTACTGCTAGCAACAACGGCATATGCACAAGCGTATGACAACTCTTTGACTGAAGATGCTATTAAAAAGCGTCTAGCGCCAATTGGTTCTGTATATCTAGAAGGTGATAAAGCTGCGGCCGCTGCTGAGCCTACAGGCCCTCGTTCTGGTGAACAAGTTTATCAAGCAGCATGTTTTGCATGCCATGGTACTGGTGCATTAGGTGCTCCTAAATCAGCTGATGATTGGGCTCCTCGTATTGCTAAAGGTAAAGATACACTATTAGATCATGCTATCAATGGCTTCAATGCGATGCCACCAAAAGGTACATGTATGGATTGTTCTGATGAAGAAATCAGTGCTGCTATCGACTTTATGACTAGCAAGTAACAATTCAAAAACTAATACTAAGGGCTTAAATTTTTTAAGCCCTTTTTTTGTGCCCATTTTTGCTCGCCAGGCTAGCTCTGTCGCCGAATTAGCCCCACAATTAATTAGTATTTTGTTAACAACTGTTACTTGACGATCTAATAAAAAAGTGGAACTATATAGGACGATATTTAAACAATAATAAGATCTGGTTCTAAATCATTGGAAGATTCAGCAACACACATTGATAAACTAGCCCGTAAAAATGCTCGTTTAAAATCGCTTTTACAACAGTATAAGCAATCACATCACCTGCAAAATGCTCTCTTACAATTATCAGAGCAGGCCAGCACTGTTGCCGAATTAACCCTACTCTATCCAGCTATTCACGAAATTTTACAAGATTTTATTCCTAGTAAGAATTTTTTCGTCGTTTTACACAATCCTGTATACGATAACCTCGAACTGTCTTATTTTGCCGATGAAAAAGATGGTTTATCGGTGCCTTTAAAATATGAGCAGTACTTCAAGGAAGGATTAACGGGGTATGTGTTTAAACACGGAGAAACCAGTTACTTTACTAAACAACAAACAGAGCTAGCAGAGCAGCAAGGTCTGTTTAAAGTATTTGGTACCCCGGCGGAGCATTGGGTGGGGGTACCTGTATACCGAGATAAAACAATCATTGGTGTAATGGTTGCACAAAGTTACGATGAACAAAATGGCTACACCGAGCAGCAAATTGAACTACTCGAAGCGATGTCGATGTACTTAGCAACAGCGATTGAGCGGGTCAAAAAACGTGAATTACTAGAATCAGAAGTAAAAATTCGTACTCGTGCACTAACGCAAAGTAACCAAGCCCTCAACGAAGAAATTCAACATCGGAAAAATGCCCTCGAGCGACAACAGATCCTGTTTAAAATCTCAGAGCTAGCTACGCTCAGTGAAAACTTAGAGGATGTTTATCTGCATGTGCATGAAATTATTAAAACAATTACATACGCAGATAATTTATATATTGCACTGTATGATGAAAACACAAACTGGTTAAGCTTTCCGTATTGTGTTGATGAATATAATAACAATGCTAAGCCACGTCCGTTTGCTAAAGGCTACAGTGAATTAGTGCTAAGTACCGAAAAATGCCAGCTTATTGATAGTAAAAGAGAGCAAGAACTGGTTAAACTTGGCATAGTTGAAAAGCCTGTTAATGTTCCCCGAGAACAAACAGCCACGAGCTGGTTAGGTGCCCCTCTTAAAACATCGCAAGGTGTTATCGGTTTAATAGTCTGCCAAGCATATAATAACAAACATGAATTTAGCCAAGATGACTGTGAGCTCATTACCTTTGTTTCACATCAAATTGCCAACGTTATCCAAGCACATTTAGCCAATCAAGCGCTTAAACAAAGCCATCAAAAGCTTGAACATAGAGTGGCCGAAAAAACCAAAGAATTACGCCAAGCTAATATGCACTTGCAAATGCAGATGGAAGAACGTAAAAAAATAGAGCAACAGCTTTATCATGATGCCCATCATGATTCTCTCACTAGTTTACCAAATCGCAGTTTATTCTTAACTCAGCTTGAGAAAACACTTCAGCACTACCAGCGCTATCCAGAACAACAATTTGCAGTGTTATTTATCGATTTAGATAAATTTAAAGACATTAATGATCAGCTTGGTCACCAAGCCGGAGATCAGTTTTTAATTAGTGTTGCAGAATCCTTTTCGCACTGTATTCGTGAGCATGATTTATTAGCGCGCTTAGGCGGCGATGAATTTGTTGTGTTGTTGACTCATCTAACAGAGCAGCAGCAAGCACAAGATGTTGCTAAGCGAATTATTGAGATAATGAAAAAGCCGTTTTGTTTAAAAGGTCAATGTATTCAAAGCGGTGCGAGTATTGGTATTACTTACTCTCAACCGAGTTATAAGCACACTGACGAAATTATTCGCGATGCTGATGCTGCTATGTATTACGCTAAAAATGCAGGTCGTAATCGATTTGAATCTTTTCATCCATTGCTTAATACGTCGCTAACTCATCACGAATCAGAATCAATGCATCACTTGGATGATTTGCCAATGCACTTTAGAAGTGCAGAAATCATTACCCTTGATGAGCAACCTCACCCAGAGTCTTTACTCGAAGCATTTGGTGAACACCCTGTACTAGGCAGTACTAGCTTTGAAGTTTTGAAGAAGTTTGCGACTGATCGCGTGCAGCACTTTGAAGTTGAGCTAAAGCTCATTGAACAAGCTTTTACGTTAATCAATACGAATAATCTTAAAAAAGTATTATTCCCATGCTCAGGCTTAGTACTTGAACGCATTAATTTCAAAGTATTGACTAAGCTATTACAAGTAAATCATGCGAGCAAAATCTGTTTGCTATTTAATGAGCAAGAGATCCGTTATGCATCAGCTGTGCAAATAGAGAACTTAAAAGAGCTTATTTCTTTAGGAGTATCTATCGGCTTGAACGAATTTGCTAAAGATCGCTGTGAACTAAATCTGCTTACTGAGTTCGAGTTCGATTACTTACTGTTAAGCTCAACCTTCAGCAAACGAGTACTACAGCAAGAAAATTATCATTTACAACTGCAAGGTGTGCTGGCGATTACTAAACTGCAAAATATCCAAGTAATCGCTAAAGGGCCGTCTATTTTCAATTACCGCACCTTGCTAGAAAAGCATGGCTTGTCTTTGTTTATTGGAAAACAACGTGCGCTGGCACCCTTTGATCAAGTCGTGCCAAACGCAAAGTCGATTACTTCTTAAGCATTGCTCTTAGATTAGCCACACGAGCCTGTCCTTTTTCCATACGCTCTGCTTGCGATGACGGTGGCTTTTTAGATTCAAAGGCTAGGTCATCTTGCGGTAATTCCTGTACAAAACGGCTCAACTCAGTCTCTGAGGTTTCACCAAATTGACGGCGTAACTTAGCATAGGTCATTACCAGCTCTTGCTGAGCACGCGTAATACCTACATAAGCAAGGCGACGCTCTTCTTCGACGTTATCTTCATCAATGCTCACTTGGTGCGGTAATAAGCCTTCTTCCATGCCAACCATGAACACATACGGATACTCCAAACCTTTTGAAGCATGCAGTGTCAGTAATTGTACTGCGTCAGATTCATCTTCTTCTTCGTTACGTTCAAGCATATCGCGCAGGGTCAGTTTACTAACCACCTCAGCAAGGTTCAGCGGCGGGTTGTCTGCGTCCCCTGTTAGCATATCAGTGATCCAACGATAAAGCTCTGAGACGTTTTTCATGCGCATTTCAGCGGCTTTTGCACTCGGTGATGACTCGTAAAGATATGCTTCGTAATTAATTTGCCTAACTAATTCTTTAACCGCTTCAAGGGTGTCACCACGTACAGCGTTATCAGATAGCTCAACCACCCAACGGGCAAAACCAGCTAAAGCATTAAAACCACGGCCTTTTAGTCGATGTGCAAGCTCAGGCTCAAAACAAGCAGCAAATAAACTGATATGTTTTTCATTAGCAAGCGTACCTAGCTTTTCCAAAGTGACCGTACCAATCTCACGGCGTGGCGTATTAACGATTCGTAAAAATGCGTTGTCGTCATCTTGGTTCACCAATAGGCGTAAGTAAGCCATGATGTCTTTAATTTCTGAGCGAGAGAAAAACGACATACCACCGCTGATCTTATAAGGAATGCGGTTGCTCATGAGTGCTTTTTCAAACACTCTCGCTTGGTGGTTACCACGGTATAAAATTGCGTAATCTTTATAGCTGGTGCGTTTCATAAATTTATGAGAAATGATCTCTGCCACCACTCGCTCTGATTCATGCTCTTCATCACGACAACCAATGACCTTGATAGGCTCACCATAACCAAGCTCACTAAATAGCTTTTTATCAAACTCATGAGGGTTATTGGCAATCAAAATATTCGCCGCTTTAAGAATTCGCCCAGCACTTCGGTAGTTTTGTTCAAGCTTAATCAAACGTAAGCCCGGAAAGTCTTTACTCAATAACACAAGGTTTTGTGGTCTGGCACCGCGCCATGAGTAAATTGATTGGTCGTCATCGCCTACCACGGTAAAACGAGCTCGCTCACCCACTAATAATTTAACCAGTTGATACTGACTGGTATTAGTATCTTGATACTCATCCACCAGCAAGTAACGAAAACGCTGTTGCCAACGCTCACGAGAAGTGGCGTTTTGGCTAAGTAATAAAGTGGGGATCATTATCAAATCATCAAAATCAAGCGCATTATAAGCCCGCAGTTGATTTTGATAACGCGCATACAGCTGGGCAAATAAAGCTTTTTGCGGCTCTCTGGCTTCGCGAATAGCACGCTCAGGTAGAATTAATTCGTTCTTCCAGCTGCCTATTTGCATCTTAAGCAGGTTGAGTAAGTCTTTGTCTTTTTTAAGCTCTTCTTCGGTCAGCTCAGCTAATAGCTGATTGGTATCTTGATCATCAAACAACGAAAATCCGGGCTTAAAGCCTAAAGTGGTTAGCTCTTTTTTGATGATCTCAAGCCCGAGGGTATGAAACGTTGAAACCCATAAGCCTTTCGACTCTTGCTTGCCGAGTGTTTGCGTGACACGCTCACGCATCTCTTTTGCTGCTTTGTTGGTAAAAGTTACCGCAGCAATATTGCGTGCTTGATACTCACACTTTTGCACCAAGTAAGCGATTTTATTAGTAATAACACGCGTTTTACCAGAGCCCGCACCGGCTAATACCAGACACGGCCCACTAATATACTTTACCGCTTCATCTTGTTTTGGGTTGAGTTTCATAAGCCCCTAAAGAAATTATCCAAAGACAGGACGGGCAATTTTACCGTAATCACTACACTACGCCTAGCCAATAAGGTAAGATTGTTTTTTTACGTGACTCAAGGGACGAACATGATCAACCCAGCAAAACTTGAAGAAATCGCTAAGCAAATTACTGATAACATGCCGCAAGGTGTGAAAAACCTTGCCGATACAATCGAAGGCAAAACTAAGCAAGCTATTCAAAACAAACTTGCTGAGATGGACTTTGTAAGCCGTGACGAGTTTGATATTCAAAGCCAAGTACTTATTCGTACTCGTGAAAAACTCACTGAGCTTGAAGAGAAAGTTGCATTACTTGAGCAGCAACTTGCTAGCAAACAAGACGAACAATAAAAAAGGAGAGCGAATTAGCTCTCCTTTTTTCTACTTTATTCGGTATTAGCTTTTTTCAGCCACTCGTTCAAATACACGCTTAACCGCAATACCATAGGTCTCATTAGCTTCTTCAGCACACGTCACAACCGACTCTAAGTCATTGAGGTGACCATTCGCTAAGCCATAAACCCAACCATGGATTGTTAACTCTTGGCCTTTCGCCCATGCATCTTGCACTATGTTAGTACGGCACACATTACGTACTTGTTCAATAACGTTTAATTCTATCAGACTATTTAAACGCTCTTTTTCAGGTAATGCGTTAAGTTGTTCGATGTGTTTTTCTTTTACATCACCTACATGACGAAGCCAGTTATCAATTAAACCAAAGCTCGCTTCATTTAATACCGCTTGCACACCACCACAACCATAGTGACCGACCACCATGATGTGTTTTACTTTAAGCACTTCAACAGCATACTGCATTACTGATAAACAGTTATGATCAGTATGAACAACGACATTTGCTACATTACGGTGAACAAATAATTCACCCGGTAACAAGTCAACGATTTCATTAGCCGGTACACGCGAATCTGAACAACCGATCCACAAATACTCTGGATTTTGCTGCATTGATAGAATTTTAAAAAACTCAGGATCATTTTCACTCGTACGCGCTGCCCAACGTCTATTATTTTCGAATAAATTTTTTAACTTTCTCATTGCGCCTCTTTACGATGTTTTAATAATTAGCTTGGATCAAGATATTCCTTGGGGTGAGCTGCTTTTCACAAAACGTACTAACCGTTACTTGATACCCTTGTTGTTGCAAATATAAAGCACGATCGAGCACGAGCCAAACTTCAATTGCCCTTCTGAACACATGTCGGACGAGTTCAACACGCTCAGTTACTCGTTTTCGTTGTTTTCCTATTGCTAAAAATTCATGGTAATCAATATCTTCTGGCAGTGATAATGATTTTTTCTCAGCAGCCCATAAACAAAATGATTTAAAAGAATCAGAAAAGATCGCTTTGTTCACCGACGGGACACTAACATAGTGCTGCTCTGCCGTGATTGATTTACGCAACGCATCAAAACCAAGCCGCCATTCGACTTCAGTTTTTCGTACTTTATCAACACGACTCGGAGCAGTGACGGTTTCTTGTAGTGCCAATTTTAAATCGCGATGAGTCAACGCAAGCTGGCTTTGCTTTGCAGGCTCGCTCATTGCTTGATAATCGTTATCCGTGAATAAATGATAACAACATGGAGAAAAGCTTATTTGCTGAGTTTTAGCATCACTTGCTTGCTGCATAAATGTTTGATGCAATCGACCACAGGCGTGCAACGCAACGGCATGCTGTTGCTCTTTAAAATACTCAGTAACATCATCTGTAAGTACATTAGCTTGCGAAAACTGCATAGGTAATTGTTGTTGATTAGCACTGTGTTGGCCTTGTTCACACAAATGCGCTTGTAGTTCTATGCTATGAATACTCGGTGCTCCATTAAAAGCGAGCATGCGCCCTAAATGCCCTTTTCCAGCACACCATTCAAGTACTGGATACTGTGACTTCTGCTGGCTAATCGCTGCAACAAAGTCCTGTAGTTGCTCGAACTTACGTCCTTTAATGCCGTTACTGATCCAAAATGGAAACTCATCTCGGGTTTGTTGGGTTGTGGGAAGTTCGCATAACGATTGAAGCTCATCGAGCCCCTTAATTGCCTTTGCAAAATAGGCATACAACGCATTCTGGTCACTATCTAGTTCACTAACTTGTTGATCGTCAAGCGCCCATAATAAAGACGAAAGTTCAGGCCAAGGGATTGCATCATAATCAAATGCGGTACATTGCCAGTACTGGCGGGTTGAAAAAAGCAAAGTATCTAAGGCAGCAAACTGCTGAGCAAGGGTCATAACTACAAAACGACAACAAATAAAATGCAGTATAACAGTTTTTACAAGCGCAGATTACTTCTGTTCAAGTGGATATATAATGGAATGCAGGCAATGCTTAATAAAATTGCTAAAATCAGCATCCACGATAATTCTAATCCCTCATCTTGCTGGTGTTGATACATAAAACCGGCAAACGTTTGATCAAACTCATCTTGGCTGAGTCCATATAAGTCAGCAATCAATCGCCATTTAGCCATCGACATATTGCCGATGTTAATTCCTGGTGGCTGAATATAATTGACCAACACATCAGCTTCATGGGCAAGTTCTTGAATACTCTTATGAACCGCATAGTGCTTTTTGGTCAATGCAATCGTCTCATTCATGTTGTGTAATGCATAGCGCCAGCCTTTAATACTTGCTTGATAAAAGCGGTTAACAACATCAGGATTAGCTTTGAGCATCGACTCTGAAGTATATAAAATATCGCTATACACATTTAGACCAAACTTTTGTGGGCAGATTAATCGGTGCCCTACACCACGCAGCGTCATTGTATAAGGTTCATTGGTAACATACACTTGCACCGCATCAAGCTCACCATTAAGCCACTGCTCAATTCCTCCTTCGGCGCTTGCCTCTATTAAATGTTGATAATCTAATCCAGCTTTACGAAGCATGACTAGTAATTCGGCGTTTTCCAACGAGCTGACTTTACTGATCTTCTTGCCTACAAAGTCTCGAGGCTGAAAAATATCTGAGTTATTTTTCACCATCCAACAATAAGGTGAAAACTGCAATATGGCTCCTAAGGCAACAACTGGCGCTCCTTGTTGGCGCTTTTGCAATATGCCTGAGTGAGTAATTGCAAAGTCAGCTTTGCCACTTAACACTTTAGGGAAGGTATCAGGGTCGTTTGGATCGGCGGGTAAAATTGTTACATCAAGGCCTGCTTCTTTATAAAAGCCTTTCTGTGATGCCACATAATAGCCAGCAAATTGGAATTGATGAGTCCATTTTAATTGTAGGGTAACCTTATCCTTACTCAATGCACTCAAGCTGCACATTAAACAAAGTAACCCTAGGTAATAGCGAGTTCCACGCACGCATCATCCTTGCTTGAAAACCATCCATTAACTATAGGAAAAACCAATAAAAAATCAAGGCTCCAAAAGGAGCCTTAAATCGGTTTTATTGATTAGCCGCTTTTACATCAGCTAACTCTTGGCCTTGAGTGGTTAAAAATTGCGTAAAACATGGGTTATTAGTTTCATCTTGAACGTTATAACCCAACCGGTTCAAGTGCTCGTTAAATACCTCATAATCACTCGGCTCAATAGCAAAGGCAGCCAGAACATTACCAATCGACCCACCATGATTGCGGTAGTGGAATAAAGTGATACTCCAATTGCTACCTAGTGTATCTAAGAAGCGCGCTAGTGCACCTGGGTATTCAGGAAACTCAAAACGTAACAGACGTTCATGCAACTGAGCCGGTGCTTTACCACCCACCATATAACGAATATGCAATTTAGCCAGCTCGTTATCTGATAGATCGCAAAACGTATAACCATTTTCAGTCAGTGCGCCTTTCAGCTCATCAAGCTCTTGTTGGCCTTGCCTCAAAGCAATACCAACAAAAATTTGTGCTTCGCCTGGTCCTGCATAACGATAGTTAAATTCGGTGATTGCACGCCCACCTAAAGAAGCGCAAAACTGCTTGAAGCTGCCCTTTTCTTCTTTGATAGTTACGGCAAGAAGTGCCTCGTTCTTTTCACCAAGCGCAGTTCGCTCAGCAACATAACGTAAACGGTCAAAGTTTAAGTTTGCACCCGATAAAATCGCAGCTACGTTTAAGCCTTTCACACCATTTTGTTGGCACCACTTCTTTAAACCCGCAGTTGATAGTGCTCCTGAAGGCTCCGCTATAGCACGGGTTGAAACAAAGATATCTTGCATTGCTGCGCAGATTTCATCGCCCGTTACAGTGACAACTTCATCACAAAACTTTTGCGCTAAACGAAAGGTTTCTGTACCGATGATTTTTACTGCTACGCCATCCGCAAAGCTGCCAACACGGTCAAGCTCAACGGGTTTGCCAGCCTCAAGCGCAGCTTTTAAACAAGCACTCTCGTCGGCTTCAACACCAATAACTTTGATATCGGGACGTAAAGATTTAATGTACACCGCCATGCCTGCAAGTAAGCCACCGCCCCCCACAGGAATAAAGACTGCATCAAGATCATTAAGCTGTTGCATTAATTCACGGGCAACCGTACCTTGGCCAACAATCACATCAGGATCATCAAACGGTGGCACAAATACCCCATTGCGCTGCTCTGTGAGCTCTAAAGCATGGGCTTTTGCCGCATCAAAATGATGGCCGTGTAATACCACTTCACCACCTAAAGCACGCACTGCATTGACTTTAATTTCGGGTGTTGTAACTGGCATCACAATAGTTGCTTTATGCCCTAAAAAAGAGGCACTCAGTGCTACGCCTTGTGCATGGTTGCCAGCTGAAGCCGTGATCACATCAGACCCTTTTGGCAGCTTGCCCAGTTTATGAAAAGCACCACGTAGCTTAAATGAATAAACCGGTTGTTGGTCTTCACGCTTTAACCACACATGATTGCCTAATCGCGTACTGAGTTCAGCCATTTCGCTGACCTCAGTGACTTTTGCAAGCGGCTCCATGTTCGCTTGGATGATAGCGCGAAAATAATCGAGCTCTTGGGACACCATAATTAACTTAGCTCCTCAAGTTTAGCTAAATCGCGCACAGCTCCTTTATCTGCGCTGGTTGCAAGTAACGCATAGGCTTTAAGTGCAGGCGATACATAGCGTTCACGATTTAATGGTTTATATGCATCTTTACCACGCGCTAATTGTTTTTGCTTACGCGCTTCAAGCTCTTCATCAGACAACGCCAAAGTGATTTCACGGGTCGCGATATCAATGATTATTTTATCGCCGTTTTCAACATAGGCTATTGCACCGCCGCTTGCTGCTTCTGGCGAAACGTGGCCAATTGATAAGCCCGACGTACCACCTGAGAAACGACCATCTGTGATAAGCGCACATTTTTCGCCTAAACCAACCGATTTTAAGTAACTTGTTGGGTACAGCATTTCTTGCATGCCCGGACCACCTTTTGGCCCCTCGTAGCGAATAACAACCACATCACCCGCTTTTACTTCGCCATTTAAAATACCTTCTACCGAATCATCTTGTGATTCATAAACAACGGCACGGCCTTCAAAATGTAGCATCTCTTCAACAACACCGGCGCTTTTAACAATACAGCCATCAAGGGCAAGGTTGCCCGATAACACAGCTAAGCCACCATCTTGACGAAAAGCATTTTCAACACTGCGGATACAACCGTTTTCTCGGTCATTATCAAGTTCTGGCCAGCGGCATTCTTGGCTCATTGCTTTTGTAGTTCGAATACCTGCAGGGCCCGCTTTATAGAATTTTTGCGCCACTTCGTTACTTGGATCGGTCGCGTCCCATTTAGCAACCATCTCAGCCATAGTATGACCTGCTACGTGATCAACTGATAAATCAACTAAACCAGCTTTGCCTAGCTCTCGGATGATGGCCATCATGCCACCAGCACGGTGAACATCTTCAATGTGGTATTTGTTTGTCGCGGGTGCCACTTTACATAGGAATGGTGTTTTGCGAGACAGCTCATCGATGTGCGACATATCAAAGTCTACACCTGCTTCTTGCGCCGCAGCTAATAAGTGAAGCACCGTATTTGATGAACCACCCATGGCAATATCAACCACCATCGCATTCATAAAAGCGGTGCGATTTGCAATAGCACGTGGTAATACCGCTGCATTATCTTTTTGATAGTATTCACGGCATAAATCAACAATGCGTGCGCCCGCTTCAACATACAGCTGCTTACGGTCTTTATGCGTTGCAAGTGTGGTTCCGTTACCCGGTAGTGCCAGACCAATCGCTTCTAATAAACAGTTCATTGAGTTGGCAGTAAACATACCTGAACACGAGCCACAAGTAGGGCACGCTGAGCGCTCTACTTTTTCTGAATCTTCATCGCTCACAGAGGTATCAGCCCCTTTAACCATGGCATCAACCAAGTCGAGCTTGATATCGATATCAGCAAGGCGTGTTTTACCCGCTTCCATTGGCCCACCCGATACAAAGATAACTGGAATGTTTAAACGAAGCGCTGCCAGCATCATTCCTGGGGTGATTTTGTCGCAGTTAGAAATACAGATCATGGCATCGGCACAGTGTGCATTAACCATGTATTCAACTGAGTCAGCAATTAAATCACGCGATGGCAGTGAATAAAGCATACCGCCGTGACCCATTGCGATGCCATCATCGATTGCAATGGTATTAAACTCTTTTGGTACACCACCTGCTTCGGTGATGGTTTCGGCCATTAGTTCACTTAACTGATTAAGGTGAACGTGACCAGGAACGAACTGAGTGTATGAGTTAACAACTGCGATAATCGGCTTACCAAAGTCTTTATCTGTCATCCCCGTTGCACGCCATAGTGCGCGCGCACCTGCACGTTTGCGACCTTCTGTTGTTGTTGCACTTCTTAATTTAGCCATAATTACCTCAGTTGTTGCAGTGGCATGCCACTGACTTCCTCATTCCAAAAATTTATTTATTCGCTTAACCGTCGTTTTAGCGCTTAAGCGACCTGTTGAATTAGTTTATTCGTTGTTACATTGCCTGTTGGTGAAACTGGTTTTCAATGCTGACCTGTCTTACATCAACCAATTTATTTAACTGTGATGTTAGTAAATAAATTGGCTTATCGCTGTCGACTGTCATGGTGACATGAAAAGTTCCATCAGCCATTTCTAGGTTCATTGTTGTTAAATCAAAACCGCGATGACGAACAACGCGTAAAAAGCGCTCAACTGCGACACTTTGATTTTTTAATGTAATCGTTAGGGTGTGTTTCATTTTACTGTCTCCGTCATCATTTCATCATTGGCTGCACCTGGTGGTACGAGCGGCCATACATTTTCTTTATCATCAATACAAGCATGTAAAATGTAAGGACCTTCACTTTTCACTAACGCATCAACCGCAGCATCGACCTCATCTGCTTTAGTGATGGTTTGACCTGGAATACCAAATACTGCCGCAAGTGCTACAAAATCAGGATTATCCGAAAGATTGGTTTCAGAATAACGGCCCTCAAAAAATAGCTGTTGCCATTGACGTACCATGCCTAAACGCTGGTTATCTAAGATTAAAATTTTAACTGGTAAGTTGTTACGACGAATCGTTGCCAGCTCTTGAATGTTCATCATGATTGAGCCATCACCTGACACAGTGATCACAAAATCATTTGGGCGAGCAACTTGGGCACCAATCGCTGCCGGTAAACCAAAGCCCATAGTACCTGCACCACCACTACTTAAATGATTGCTTGGGTGGCTAAATTTCATATGCTGCGCAACCCACATTTGGTGCTGGCCAACATCACAACACACCACGCCGGTTGATGGCATTTTTTGACTTAGTTGGTTTAACAAATATGGAGCAAATACTTTTTCGCCCGGGTAGTCGTAACGCCAAGCATGCTCTTTCATCATACTTTCGATATGAGTCAACCACTCGTCAGGTGTCACAAAACAATCAAGTTGCGGTAATGAGGTTTTTAAATCTGCCACTAACGACGCTTTTACAGGCTTGCGTTTACCTACTTCAGCAGCATCGATATCTAAGTGGATCACCTTTGCTTTTGCCGCAAACTTACTCAAGTTGCCAGTTACTCGGTCGTCAAAACGGGCGCCGATACAAACTAATACATCACATTCTTGCACCGCTAAGTTAGCCGCTTTACCGCCATGCATACCTAGCATACCTAAGTCATAATCGTAATCAGGTAACACACTACCTAACGCTTTTAAGGTTGAAACCGCAGGCATATGTGTTTTTTCTAAAAACTGCATAAGCTCGTTTTGCGCATCAGCGGCTTGTACGCCACCGCCCACGTAGGCTACTGGGCGCTGTGCTTCGCTTAAGATTTGATTTGCTATAGCAACTTGGTTCGGTTCTAGTTTAGGTAAATAATCTTCTGCAGCTAGCCAAGGGTGGAATGGCACTTGCGCCATTTGAATGTCTTTGGGGATATCAACTAACACAGGGCCAGGGCGACCGCTTTGTGCTAGGTGGATGGCTTCTTGCAGGATTTCGGCAAGGTCTTCTGCACGTTCAACCATGTAGCTGTGCTTTGTGCATGATAATGACATACCCAACACATCCACTTCTTGAAAAGCATCTGAGCCTATCGCAGCGGTTGGCACTTGCCCTGTTATAGCAAGTAATGGCACTGAATCCATCATGGCATCGGCAAGTGCAGTGATTAAGTTAGTTGCACCTGGGCCCGATGTTGCAAAACACACACCTAACTTACCCGTGCTACGTGCAAAGCCTACGGCCGCAAAACCAGCACCTTGCTCATGGCGTGTCAGGTAATGCTTGACTGGCGCACCGTACAAAGCGTCGTAAATAGGCATGATGGCACCACCTGGGTATCCAAAAACATCCTTAACGCCATGTTTGGCTAATAAATCGATTGTTAACTCTGCGCCTGTCATCGTAAATCCTCATTCCTCAGTGACATTGTGTATTTGCTGCGATTCAAACCCTTTAAACGAAAAAGCCCCCCGGACTATTGAGTGCGGGGGGCTTTTTAAATGCTTTACTTTTCTCCAAGCACTAACTAGCCCCCGCGGTAATAATAATCACCACGACGTTAATTAGAATAAGAGTGAGTTTGTTAGTAAGCATTATCTGTAACCAAATTCTGTTCATTTGTAGCGGAAATCTAGCCATCCCGCTGCCTTTTTCTATTAGTACCGCGACAAGCCCGTTAAGTCAACATAAAAATCAATTCAAAAAAACAAGGCAAACGCGAATTTAAAGAAAAATATATGCGCAAAAACAATTATTACGGATTTATTTTTCGATATCGTTCGTTTTTTGAAATTTCATACCTCGTAATAAGCCATTAAATGATTGATTAATTTTTATCTAGGATATTGCTGAATTTCTATTTGAGAGCGATTTAATTTAACGACCAACAAAAAATTAGTTTAGTATTGAAAATAACGACAGCTTAAAAGGAAAGTTATGAAACTCATTCAGCATATCAAGGTTTTGTTTTGTCTTGTTTTAGTGCTTGGCTTTAGTCAGCATGTTTTTGCAGAACCTGGCTTATGGAAGGTAGAAAAAAACGGGGTTGCCTCTTATTTATTTGGCACTGTTCATGTGGGTGATACCAGCATGAAAGGCTTGCCAAACAAAGTAACTCAGGCCCTTGATAATAGTGATAAAGTGATTGTTGAAGTGGATATTAGCTCAATATCTCCTATGGAGATGCAACGTCGCTCATTGCCATTTATGATGCTAAAAGATGGTAAAACCTTACAGTCAGAATTATCGCCAGCTAACTATGCGAAACTGCAAAAGTACTTTGCTGACAAATCAATTGATATCGCAATGTTTAAGAACTTAGCACCTTGGGCGGTTATGATTACGATGATGCAAATGGAATTTCAACGCGTTGGATTTTCAGATCAATATGGGATAGACAAACAGGTTCTTGCTTACGCTAAAGAAAATAACATTGCCGTAGGTGAGTTAGAAACTCTAGAACGACAAATGGAAATGTTTGAACACCTAGCGATCATGAACGACAAAATGATTGAGGAAACCTTTGAGCAACTCGCTGATGTCGATACCTACTTTTTAGGTCTGATTAAGGCGTGGAAGTCAGGCGACATGAAAACGTTAACCTCTTTTTATAACGAAAGTTTTGACGACTCACAATACGGTGAATTAAGTGAGCAGGTTATGCTGATTGATCGCAATAATGACTGGGTTGAGCAACTATCGACTCGCATTGGTAAAGAAAAACTGTTCATAGCTGTAGGTGCTTTACACTTACCTGAGCAACATGGTTTATTAAAACAATTAACAGATAAAGGTTTCACCATTACCCGTATCTAATATATAAACATCAGCAAAAAGCGCCTTATGGCGCTTTTTTTGTGAAATCAGCCATCTCTAAATAGTTGTCGATGCCTGCAATTTTATCACTGGCATGGTGATTAACGTAAACCACAGTGCTGGTACCCGCGGCGCAGATTTTTTCTATCAGTAACAACACGCGTTGCCTATTCGCTTCATCAAGACCTAGGCATGGTTCATCTAAAATCAATAAACTAGGATGTTTTACCATAGCTCGCGCTATCAATAATAAGCGTTGGTCGCCAAAAGAAAGCTGGCTAAATGAGCTATTTTGTTTGTCGTTTAACCCTAGTAAGGCTAACCATTTTTTAGCGATTGATAGCTGTGTTTCAGTGGCTTTTTGATAAAGACCAATGCTGTCATAAAAACCCGATACAATGGTATTAAGCGCTGTTATATTAACGCGATAATCCATATGCAAGGCATTTGAAATATAACCAATATGCTGTTTAATTTGCCAGATACTCTCGCCACTGCCGCGCTGATAGCCAAACACCTTAATATCGTTGTTATAACACTGCGGGTTATCGCCTGTAATTAGATTAAGTAAGCAAGTTTTACCCGAGCCGTTTTTACCCGTTAACTGCCAATGTTCACCTTGATTAATTTGCCAGTTTAGCTTTTCAAAAATAACGGTTCCGCCAAAACTTACAGAGGCATCTTTAAGTTTTACTAATATGGGATCAGTTAAGGCTGGCGCTTGATGGTCGTTATCTGCCTCGGGCACGTTTAATTCGGTTTGCGCTAAATGTAGCAATTTAAAAAGATCTTGGCGTTGCTCTTTCGTTGGCTGCGCTAATTGGTGAGTGATCTGAGCATGTTTTATAAACGCATAATGATCAACAAAGTCAGGGATTTCACTCAACCTGTTAAGGACAAAAATCATCGTCGTGTATTTGCTTAATTCAGCTAATAACTGATTAAGAGTTTGCAGTGCTGTTACATCTAAACCATCAAACGGTTCATCCAAAATAAGTAACTCAGGGCGTCCAATTAGCGCTTGGATCAGCATCAGCTTTCGCGTTTCACCGGTTGATAGGTCACGAAATGCATTATTCATTTTACTATCAAAATCAAATGTTTTTATGAGTAGCTCAAGTAACTCAGTATCAATGTCATGGTCGCTTCTGGCGGCCAAAATAATGTCTTTAACTGTGCTTAGCGGCGTAAGACCATCAATAATATCATCCTGATCTTTATTTAGCTCATCGGCCAATAATTGCTTTTGTCTATCAGGTGACACCACAGCAACTCGTGCAAAGTTATTGGTAAACTGGCCTTGCTCAATACGCGAGCAACCTGCAATGACAGCTGCTACTGCTGATTTTCCTGCTCCATTTTCACCCAGTAATACCCATTGCTGCGCTGCTGATACAGTTAAACTTAAATCACGTAAACGATACTCTTCATTACCCTGCCCCTTAAGGCTGGCATTAACATTAACCAACTGAACATATTGCACTATGAATCCTCATTCCGGCTTATTACTAGCCTGACGTTACAACATTCAACAAAAAAATAAAAATCGTTTAAACCTTTTTTGAACATAGCTGCGACTAAGGTATAAAAGGTCATCAACAGGAAACAGACAATGAAAAAATTACTTTATGTAGCAGCTATTGGCTTAGCACTAACAACAACATACGCAATGGCGAAAGATTCACGTGAATTAAATCATAACTTCGCAGTGAGTGGTGCAAGCCAGCTTGAAATTGATTTTCCAGTAGGCAGCTTAGAAGTAGAAAACTATGACGGCAGCGAAGTGGTCGTTACTGTTCGTATTGAGCCTAAAAATGATAAAGGTTGGTTTGGATCTGAGGTTGATTTATCTGATATCGAATTAAGCCATTCACAAAGCGCAGGGTCGTTGAACTTAAAACTAGATAACGATGACATTCAACAAAGCTGGTATGTAAAAATGCCGAAGTCAATGGCCATTGATGTTGAGCTGGGTGTTGGTGATATTGAAATTAACGACGCTAGCAACTCGGTAGATATTGAGCTAGGCGTAGGTGCCGTTCGAATTGATAGTGCGCTTGACGACTATAAACGTATTGAACTCGATACGGGCGTTGGCGATACCAAAATTCGTGGGTTAAAAAATGATGCAAACACTAGTCGTAAAGTTGTCAGCTCTCACTCAAGCTACCGTGGTAATGGTCAATATGCTATTGACGTTGAAGTGGGTGTCGGCGATATCAAAGTAACTAACTAAATACCGGTTTATCCCTGTGAGCTCTCGGTAAATAAAATACTGAGGGCTTTTTCGACCGAGTCAGCAGAAATCGGTTTATATACGTGTAAATTAGCCCCTAGTTCATATACTCGTTGTAAATCATCATTAGAGGTGTTCGCTGTCACAACCAAGATTGGGGTTTGCTGTCCTTGCTCATTACGAATGATATCTATCGCTTTAAAACCATCCATTACGGGCATATTTAGGTCCATAAAAATTACATCATACTGAGTATGCAAGGCCATATCTGTGGCGATTAAACCATTTTCAGCAACGTCAAAACTGTAGTTAAAATGCTTAAGTATGCGACCTAGTATCGTGGCATTAAGAGGATTATCCTCAACAATTAAGCAGTTTAAAGCACCTGGCAACTTTGCAGACTGTTCTATGCCCGGTGAACTTACGAAGTTAAGATTTATAACCACTTTGGCGCCTTGTGGCTGCGCATTAAAAAATTGAATGTCGCCATTTAATGCTTTAACAATGTGCTTGACTCGCAATAGCCCTGTTTTTAAGCCTTGAAAATGTTGCTCAGTTCTATTTTCATTATCTTGTATATCTGAGGGTAATTCGTCAAACCCCTTACCATTATCTTGCACTTCTAATAGCAGGCGTTGCTTGCCTTGATTAGTCGCTGTAATTGCTATTCGCCCTTGCACCGGCGTAAATTTAACCGCGTTATTTATCAATTCAGCAACGACTTGTTGTAACCGCGGATGATCAGTAATAAATTCGCTGTTAAGCGAATCAGATAAACTGACGCTAAGAGTAATCTTTTTCTCGTGACAAGCGTATTCATAGGGTGCAATCGCTTGTTTTAATGTTTCTAACAAGTTGCCTTGGTCAAGTTTAGGCTGCCACTGGCCTGTAGTCATTTCTTGTAAATCAAGCAACTCATCTAACATCACCACCAAGCGGTTAGCACAATATAGTGCTTGTTGCTGAGCCAGCTTTTGCTCTTCTTTAATATCAAGAGACTCTATGGATGCTGTTAATCCTTGTAAAGGTGTTCTAAATTCATGACTAGTGCGAGCAATAAAACGCTCTCTAGTTTTATTTACCTGTTCTGCATAATCTTTTTGTTCTTTATAACTTGTAAGTGCTTTTGTGATTAGATTCTCCATTGGTTTAAAAACAAATAGTAACTCAATGAGTAGTAATACCATTGCAATAACCCAGAACATCATTTCGAGAACGGCAAGTAGTGTGACCTTATGCACTGACTTTTGCTCTAAGAGCTTTACGGCTTGATCTAATTTTGTAAGTAAGGCTTCAAGCTGATTACTGGCAAATAGTGAGCTGTCTATTTCTAAATAATTTTCGCGGCTATTGAGAAGTAACTGGGCTTTACTGATGTAGCGTTTAACGTGGGCATCAAGAGCTGTGGGCGGTAAGAAGTAGTGAGCCTGTAATGATTCGTTTAGATAAATATAATCACCTTCACTATCTTGCTGAATTAAAAACTGGTGACCTGCAATAAACTGATCGACCGCCTGCTCTAGCAATCGACGATGCTGTTGCTGAAAGCTATCAGCTTCATGATAAATTAACGCATTACCGTAAAGAGCTATCTTTTGCGAAAGCATGCGCTGTTTACCTGCAATGTTAATCACTTTCGCATCTCCCTTTTGCACATACAAAAGGGTTTGGATCAACGCCGCTGAAGTTGATATCAAAATTGCTATCGCTAACAATCCGAAGCGATATCTTCTGCGTATATCTGTGACTAACTTAAACATGTTTTACTCGTTTATTTTTAGAGTAATTGTAGATCATATAATGCAATAAAGCCCACTCAAGGTGGGCTTTAAATATCAGCTAAATAGGTAAATTAATTTACCTATTTTCAAGTCGGTTATAATCAAACAAACCAAATTCGACGCCGCGATACTCTTTCGCTACACGGTGTAAAATATCGCTGTATTGCCAAAACTGTGGATGCGTGCGACGAATAGCAAACTCACTTTTTAGCTCTCTGTAGGCAGCTTCATCTGTTATTTTTGCAAGCCCAGATGCAAATGCAGCAACCTGCTGTTCATTGTGTAAGTACCAAATTGCTTCTGGGTAATCACCTATAAATCCAGGCACAATTGTTACGGTATCTTCATCATAAGCACGCTGACCTTCTTCATTCAATAAGCTCGAGATATTGTAATGAGCATTATGGTGGATCAAGGTGTAGGCTTTATGTTTATCATCGCTGTCTTTGACCAACACAAACGAAATTTGTGGCAGCAAGTTAACTGCTTTAACAGGAAGATCGTTAATTTTCGCCAGTGGTTCAGGCACTTTCGTATAGTCGTAGCGAGGACTCAAAATTGGTTTGAGCTTCTCTTTGAGCATATTATAAAGTTCAGACTGTTGATCTGCGGTTTTATATTCTATGCCTGTAGGCTGACTAAACGACAACTCATCTTCAAAGAAACTCGTTAGGCTAGGTGGCGATTTACGATACCACTGGGCTTTAATTTCTTTACGTTTAGCTTCTGGTAATAATGCAAGGTAGTTTGCTTCACCTTCTAAGCGTAAAAAGTCCATATACAAACGAGTTAATAACTGATGACCAATGTTGCCATACACATCAAAACCCGCCACCAGCAAATAATGAATACGTTCAAATAACGCGTAGTCGAGTATCCAAGTGGTCTTTGGCTCTTGACCTATCCAGCCTTTAACAACCGTTGCGCTATCGAAATGACGAAATACCGTCAGCGCTGCATTTTGGTTATGACCATCACCTTGCCAAAGTAAATCGGTTGTGAGGTGCTGACCGTTGGCAAACATCTTATTTGCCAGTGCAACTTTGGCAGACAAATATTTGTTTTGGCGTTTTGAATACTTCACCCAGCTAGAAATCGGCAAAGCATTACTTTCTTCTTCTGCAGGCAAGGCTAGCGCATCTTCATGTTGTAACAACATTTCACCGACTTTCGGTGTCGCCGCCATTTCAGGCTTCGCAAAACCTACCCAGAACTGATCGTTAATCACGTTTAACGCAATTTGACCACGACAAACAGGCCCTTTAATAAAGCCCATAATAATAAGCTCAGCTTCATCAAGCATAAATTGATAACGTGAGTTTACTGGAATTGCAGCAAAGGCTTTAAACGGGTTTGATGCCACTTCAGGCTTATAACTTGGTAGCTTGTTTACTTGATAATCAGCTTCAATAAATTGTAAATGTAAGCGTGCAAGCTTTTCGTCATTTAATGCTAAAGGTAAATGTGTTTTCGCTAAAATAGTCGAACGGTCATGCATTAAACGATAATAAACTCGCTCAACTTTAGGGTCTTCATATGGGCGACGGGTGCTAATGTGTTTGATCTCTTCACCCGGCGGCGTCGAAGAGCGCACCAATTTAAAGTAGCTATGTTTATCGCCATGCTCAGGGAAATAAATATGCGCTAAGTACCAGTGTTCATAAATATAGCGAGCGGCAAGCTGATGCTTTAAACCATCTTGATTTAAGAATGCTTCCCAGCGTTCAACTTGTTTTAGTACGTCCTTTTCAGGAGGATCTATATGAGCAAGATAGCCGCCTTTTCTAAGCCACTTAGCCAGATGCTGAAACTCTTCAGTTGAAATACCAGGCAACCCATAAGGCATACCGCTGTGCGGGTTATCCTTAGCAAATGAGTCAAACTCACTCATTGTGGTACATGTTTGCTCACGATCGAGTGAAAAATCAAACTCATCGCCTAAAATAGCTTGCTTAGGCAATGGGCTACTTTGCTTAAGCACTAAGGCATTGTAAAGCACGCTTCCGGTAAGGTTTGCCTCTGCTGTTTGGATTCTTTCATTGAGTACTGGAGTGAAACCTTTCTCACGCCACTGAGCGGTCGTTGTCGCATCAAATAGTAAGCGACTTGGCTCTTGCGCTAATAACCGTGTGCCGTCATAAACACGCTCTTTACTTAAACCACGGTCGATACCTTCTACAGAAGATAGCTTGAGCTGACACGGTGCGTCATAACAGCCATGACACACCACACAACGAGTATCAAGAACAGGCTTTACATCATTTAAAAACTCAGCCCCTTCTAAGGTTGATGCAGCAACAACACGCTCTCTTGGTTGCTCTTCACCAAACAATTTATCATAGTGTGCTGCACCCAAATAAGCACAGCCACTTAACAGAATGAGACCAAATACGGTAGTGAGGAGTTTTCTCATCCTTCCTCCTCGATATCTTCAATGTCATCACCTAAATCGAAGGTTGGCATCATATCTACTTGCGGCGACACAAAGGTTTGGTCGTTGTCGCAGCTAAGCATAGCGCTTAATAGTGGCCCACGAACTAAACTCAGTTGCGCGCTGTGCTCACCATCAATTAATACTTGATAATCATCATTTAACGCTTCAAGACGGTATTCATTAATGGCAATTGCGACACTGCTATCAACAGCTGGGTTTTGGCAAAGCTGTGCGAGTAACTCTTCGCTAAGTGTTACATGTAATAATAAATCTGGAGATTCGATATCGCGGCTGTGAAGATTTTCATCGAAATAAAAAAGTGGAAGGGTTAAATCGCTATTTTGCTCTAATTCCATGTGCTTTTCTCTACATCAAAATGACTTTCAATTGTACGAGTATAGCAAACTATAAGTTCAATAATTAGCGAAAGTTATCAGCCGTTAGCAGCTTAATCACTACTAACCAGCTGAAGATAAAAAAAGCAGAAAAAACAACTACCAAGGTAGCGTTTCGCCATTTGAATGCCAAAACCCACCAGTGTTGCTTAGGTTTAATTCATCAATACGCTTAATGAGCCGCTCTGCCGCAGTTTCGGGGCTTATGTCGCCGGCAAAATTAACCATTTGCGTTTGTACAAAGCCTGGATGAAATAACCCTACTGCAATTTCTTTCTCTTTTAGCTCATGGGCCAAACTAACACTGGCGGCATTAAGTGCTGCTTTTGACATCCGATAGCCAATGTAACCGCCCGAGCTATTATCTGCAATTGAGCCCATACGAGATGTGATCATCGCCACTTTGGCATCAATACCTAAGCTTTGCAGTAATGCATGAGTAATGCGAATTGGTGCGATACTGTTAACGCTGATTTGCTTTTCGATGGCAGCAAAGTCCATGTCAGCTAATGTTTCGTTATGAAAAATACCGGCGTTATTAACCAAAATATCAATTTTGTCGCCGTGTAAGTAGTTGGCAAGTGTTGCAACATCATCGGCGTTAGATACATCAATGTCGCTAATAATTTTTACATCGAGTGCTTGTAACTCTTCGCTTGGAGTGCGAACTACTGCACTAACACGGTAACCTTGAGCTAAATACTGTTTACAAAAATTAAGGCCAATACCTTTATTGGCCCCTGTAACCACCACATGCTTAGTCATCAATCTGCTCCTTAATTGGCTTTTCTATACCCAAACCACCTCAAGGTGCGAGGTTCTGCATCTTCAGGTGGTTTGAGTATATATATACCTTGGGACAGATTGGCAAAAACCAAGGGCTTAAGTTAATTCATCAATGGTTGACTTAAGAATGGAAAATACGGCCCCTTGGGGATCGGTAATAACGCTAAAGCGTCCAACATCTGGGATGTCTGTTGCTGGCACACAAATAGCCCCATTAAGCTGCGTTGCTTTGGCGACTGCCTGGTCGCAATCTGCTACCGCAAAATATGGCATCCAATGAGATGGAATGTCATCGGGCCATTCGCTGGTCATTTCAAGCATGCCTGCAATCGGTTGCTCATCGATGGTAAATAAGGTGTAGTCCATGCCCTCCATGGGTTTCACCTCAAACTGCCACCCAAATAACTGACAATAAAAGTCGCGACTTTTTTGCATGTCTTTCGACACAAGCTCAAACCAGTAAGGCAAGTTTAGCTCTTGCACTCGTTTAGCTCCGATATGCTCACCCGCTTGCCATAAGGCAAATGTTGCACCGCCCGGTTCTTGCAGCATCACCATGCGACCTGCTGTCATTACATTATGTGGCCCTGCCAAAACCGTTGCACCTAATGATTTTGCAAGCTCTGTGCTTTGATCAACATCATCAACAGCAATATATAATAACCAATGGGTTGGCATCTCGCTCATACTTGCTGGCAGTTGATACATAGCGGCAATATCATCACCTTGCTTTTGCAGCATGGTGTAATACATATCTTCGCCTATTGGCTGATCGTCAAAACCCCAGTCAAAAAGTTGCGTATAAAATTGCTTTGCAGCTTGCCAGTCTTTCGCGCATAACTCGGCCCAACAGAAAGTACCTGCTGGGTGCTTTGTATTTATTTTTGTCATGGCTGTTCCTCCTTGGTTAAACTTAAGCAACAATCTCTAAATTTACCAATCAAACCAAACAATAGTTGTGGTATTTCGTTAAAGTACGTAATTTTGCCTTAGCTAAAACAGACAATGAACAGCGCTAGCAACGCTAAGTTACAGAGACAAAAATGCCGCTAAAAAAGCGGCATTGCAATAATTAATTAGTGATGATGCCCATGCTCACCTTTGAGCTGATTACCTTGCGCATCATAAAAACCGCTCGCACCATGTTCAACAAAACCTTGGTTAATCATTTTGGCTAAAAATGGATCGCTTTCATTATCACCGATATCTGCGTAATCGGTTGTTTGATAGTTATCCCATTTCGCAAACTCTGCCTGTACATCTTGTTGATTATGATTGCTGGCTGTTAACACAATCTCTCGGCTATAGCTGGGTGTTGAAATTCGAAGTGATTTTAGTAATTTTTGATTGGCAAGCCAGCTTAGCTCTACTTTGCTTTGGCCTTGCTGCTGGGTGTAATACTCTGTTAGCTCACAACCTTCACCGGTGCTTTTTTGGTGCGTCATAGAGGCTAAAAATTTATCGCTTACTAGCTGATACTTACTACTCCAATCTTGCTCACCTTGTACTTCAGATGGTTGATACTCAATACCACGCTGTGCGTCTTGGAAGTAACGGATTGGGCGAACTTGTTGATTACGTAACTGTTGCCACAGCTCAATAAACTGTGGATTTTGCTTAGCCACCTGATGTGGTGTACGCCAAAGTGTAAAAGTATTTTCAGTCTGCTGCTTATTAGCAACAATAGCTGTAGTGACTTTATAGTCAGCTTGCGTGTAACCTGTGTTCATATCGCATTGCCCAGCAACGGCTAATGGGCTTAGTAATGAGGCAATTAAGATAGCTACTTTCACGGGATTCTCTTTATATTTGATTTTTAATTAACTGATTAAATCAGGGAGGCTCAAAGCCTCCCAATAACTCATTACTGTGCTAATTTAGCATCGGCTTGCTTAACAAGGTCGGCGGCATAATCCATCACGTGGAAAATAAGGCTTTGCTCATTAGTACCTGTTACTAAATGTGCACCTGGGCCCACTGCATACACACCCACATCTTCTGCTGCATGTGTTTCAGAACCAAGTGGTACAACAGCTTCTTGATGGAAGCCTGGTGTGGTTGTATCAACATCAGTTAAATCAACACGACCGGTCACTGGCGCAAAGTTATAACCTACATCAGCATCTGTTTCGTCACCTAAGTCGCGGAAACCGCCACCATTGGTATACCCAACGGTTGTGTATGGCATGTTATCTGCGGCAAGTGATGGCTCATCACTACCAACTGGTACCACTTTACCTAAGATTGGGTTACCACGTTTTGGGTAGCCTGCAATGGTAAATACGTGGCTGTGGTCAGCTGTTACGATGATTAACGTGTCTTCGATGCTGGTTTTATCAAGAGCAACTTGTACAGCTTTTGATAACTCAACAGTATCGCTCAATGCATTATAGGCATTACCTGCGTGGTGAGCATGGTCAATACGTCCTGCTTCAACAGTTAAGAAGAAGCCTTTGTCGTTGTTATCTAATACATCAATTGCTTTTGCTGTCATTTCAGAAAGTGACGGCTCACCCGCTACGTCGTTCGCGCGATCTGCTTCGTATTGCATGTGAGTTTCATTAAATAAACCAAATACACGTTCTGTCGTATCAGCATTGATTGCATCAAAACCGGCTTGGTCCATCAC
>NZ_JAKGBG010000024.1:0-65914 GCF_021532595.1 Pseudoalteromonas sp. OFAV1 | reverse complement strand
CTCAATGGGCTTTGATATGGTTTCGTTTTTAGTATCAACTAACCCAGGTCAACCAATGCAAGCACTTTCTAAGGTGGCCTCGGGTGGTGAACTATCACGTATTAGTTTAGCGATTCAGGTTATTATTGCTCAACGTGTTACAACGCCAACACTAATTTTCGATGAAGTCGATGTGGGTATTTCTGGCCCAACCGCTTCAGCCGTTGGTAAACTTTTACGCCAACTCGGTAAATCGACACAAGTTATTTGTGTAACTCACTTGCCGCAAGTAGCAAGCTCTGGGCATCAACAATTTTTTGTGGCCAAAGAAATTGCAAACGGCGAAACATTTACGCAAATGAGTAAACTGTCTAAAGATGGCCGTATTGATGAAATCGCCCGACTACTCGCAGGTGACAACATCAGTAAAATGGCAAGAGCGAATGCCAAAGAGCTTATAAACGCGCATGCCTAATTTGAATGCTTGGGTGTTTAGCTGCTAAAGATTTATTAGTTTAGAGTTTATGAATGAATATTAAAAATATGTTTTTCACTGTGGTGCTTGGATTGGTTGCCTTAAGCTCTAACCATTCACAAGGTGCAACAGCTGCTCCGCCTTCTCAAAGCGCTCAGTTATTCGTTACGTTAATTGAATGTATATTATTTATACTCCCCACTACCGCATTTTTACTGATTGTTTGGAGTCGTTGGAAACATTTACGCTTTAAGCAGTTATTACAAACTGCATTAAATTCGTCATTGCTTTTGATGCTAATGAGCTTGGTAACGGTCAGTCTTTTAGCACAAAGTATTTCACCATGGATAATTGTGCTTGCAAGCTGCCATGTATTATTGGTGGGAGTTAATTATTTATTAGTTAAACAGCACACCAATAGAGTGAAAAACACCTTAACTGGTTGCTGGTGAATAATTTTATATTAAAAATCGCGAAGCACTTAAAGCTTCGCGATTTTTGCATAACCAGCAAATAGTTAGTCTATTTCACTGGCATAGTTAAACAGATTCATTAGTAGTCGGTCTGCCATACTGGTAACCGTAGGGCCTTGAGTGATGTTTTCTGCTTTATGTTGAAGTGTAAGCATACCGCTATCAGCCAAGATAATATCGCCTGTTGCAGGGTCTTTTACAATAGTTGGTAAGCCTTGTTGATTTACAGCTAAAATTTGTGCTCCAGCTGGCATCTGAGAAAAATAACCTCTTGCACTTCCAGCCTGATAAAACTCAGTTACCTCTCCAAATGGTCCTTCAAAAATTCTTTGTTGTTCTTGAGAACCTACACCATCAGGGTTTGGTTTACTTGGCCCATCCACATAACCATTGGCTGTTACCCTATAGCCCCATTTTGGATAAATCTTCTCTTCAGGGTAATCAGCATCACCTGCGATAATTGCGACATTACCCTTTTTTAGTGACCAATTATATGCTTCATTAAGTTCTGCATCAGTGAAATTACTCAATCTGAAGCTACCTATAAAAAAGATATCTGTATTGTAATTATCTAGTGCTTGTTCGGTAATTGAATTTGACGCTGCAAAGTCATGATTTATTGAAATTGGTTTATTAATTACACCATTTTCACCAAAATTTGCTGCGCTTGTTAGTTTTTCTAAAGACCACTCCATTAACCAACCATTAAGCGTATAACCAGCCCACGTAGCTTGTCTGGCTTGATCGATACTCGTGATAACGATTGACTCTGATTCTACGCTACAAATTGGCTCAGCATAACAAGCAACTGGTTTTAGTGTATTAACTGCTAAATCATTTATGCGCATTGGATAGGAGGCTACTTCACATGTTTTACCCGTGTCTATAGATGCCTTATATAACTTAGTTACGTTGTAATTACCTTGATCGTTAATCACTTCACGAGAAATAAGCAGCTCACCATTTTGATCAAGCGCAGCGCCTGTTACAGTAGTTAAACCATGTTCTGACTTTTTCGATAGTTCAAGTGTAGAGAGATCTAATGAGAAAATACTGGTTGCAGAAACTAAGTACACTTCCCCATTTTTAACAACCATATCACCGCGTAATATATCTGAGCTATTACCATAGCCAGTCATATTACCTACAAACTGGGTCTCGCCAGAATCAGGATAAATAATATAGAACTTACTCCCTTTAGAGCCATAAATAACATCACGGTCTGGATCATACGCTAAACGTGTCATTGGACTTGTTCGGGCAACTTCTGTGTGCGTATTTGTCTGCATATCAACGTAGGCTAATTTAGTGTATTTATACTTTTCGCCTTTAATCGGTAAGTCTTTCAATTCATCATCAGATAAATTCAATGAACTTGGGTCTAACTTATAAGTTAAAGCCCGTGGTGCTGACACATAATATAGACGATTACGAGTACTATCGAATGCCATTGCCGCTGAAGAAAACTTCGCTTTTGAGTGAATTGCTGCCGTTTTTGCTTGCTCATCAAGCGAAAACACAACACCTAAATGACCTCGGCCAGAGTTAATACCATACAGCTCGCCAGTACACATGTTTGCATAGGCACCTGACGAGAGAGCGCTGCAAAGTGTCATTATCGAAAAAATAGACTTTTTCATTTTATATTCACCTGAAAAATAAAACCAAACCTTATTTACTACTAATTGAAAATAAGAAAGGTAATAAATGTTAATTTTTTATTTAAATACTACAAAGTAGAATATTTACTTTTAAATCATTACAACACAATAGGAAAACCCTTATTTTTAGAGAGAACAATAAAAACAGATGATTAAAAACTAAAAAAGAAAAACATTAATATTAAGTAAAAATACAAAATAGAGAAGGAGAGAAAAAATAAATTGAGGAGCTATAATATTAAACGTTTAAATAATTAATAAAATTAAGTTTTCATATAATTAACCATCGTAAAGTAGTTTACTTCACGATGGTTAAAATGAAGCGAATTAATCTATATCACTAGCGTAGTTAATTAAGTTTAAGAATAAGCGGTCTGCCATGCTAGACACACCTGTACCTGAGGTGTAATTTTCAGCTTTGTCTTGAGAGTTAACAATACCGCTATCAGACAATAAAATATCACCAGTAGCTGAGTCTTTTACTATCGTTGGCAAGCCATCTTGATTAACTGCTAATACTTGCGTACCTGCAGGCATTTCAGAAAAATATCCTTTAGCACCACCCGCTTGATAGAAACTCGTTACACCACCAAATGGACCAGCGAAAATAGCTTGTTGAGCTTAAGTATTAACACCATCAGGGTTTTGAGTATTTGGCCCATCTACATAACCATTACGAGTAACTGTATAACCCCATTTGGCATAGACTTTTTCATTCGGCATATCAGAATCAGCCGCAATAATAGTTACATTGCCAGATTTTTTTGACCAATTGTAAAGCTCTGCAAGTTCAGCATCTGTAAAATCGGTGTCAGGAAAACTTCCCATAAAAAAGATATCTGTATTGTAATCATCAATAGCAGCTTCAGTAATTGAGTTTGCAGCAGCAAAGTCATGATTTATTGAAACCGTTTTATTAACAATACCATCTTCACCAAAGTTTGCTGAACTAGTCAGTTTTGCTATTGGTTTATCAAATAAATAGGCATTTAAAGTATAGTTTTGCCAAGTTGCCTTTCTATTTTTATCAATACTGGTGATAACTAGTGGCTGAGCACCAATACTACAAGTTGGCTGGCTATAACACGCGACTGGCTTAAGTGTGTTTAACGCTAAATCATTAATTCGCATTGGGTATGTACCCATTGCGCAGGTTTTGCCCGTTTCAATCGACGCTTTATACAACTTCGTAATGTTATAATTACCTTGATCATTAATAACTTCTCGTGAAATTAATAACTCTCCATTTTGGTCTAGCGCAGCACCTGTTACTGTTGTTAAACCATGTTCAGACTTTTTCGATAATTCAAGTGTAGAAAGATCCAATGAAAAGATACTGGTTGCAGAAACCAAATACACTTCACCGTTTTTTACAACCATATCGCCGCGAAGAATATCTGAGCTATTGCCATAGCCAGTCATATTACCTAGGAACTGCGTCTCACCTGACTCAGGAGAAATAACATAAAGTTTACTGCCTTTTGAGCCATAAATAACATCGCGATTTGGATCATACGCTAAACGTGTCATCGGATTAGATCGATTAAGAACGGTGTGTTCTTTTGTATCCATATCTACATAAGCAATACGAGTATATTTATACTTTTCACTTTGTATCGGCAGGTCAGCAAGTTCATGGCTCGCTAAATTAAATTCACTTACATCTAACTTATATGAAAGCGGTCGTGGAGCTGCTACATAATAAAGTCGGTTTCTTGTGCTATCAAATGCTATCGCTGCAGATGAAAACGCAGCTTTTGAATGAACAGCTGCGCTTTGCGCTTGTTCATCTATTGAAAAAACGAAACCTAAATGACCTCGACCAGAGTTAATACCATATAACTCGCCCGTGCAGTTATTTGCCGAGGCATGTGATGCAAGTACCCCACATGCTACCAATATAGATAAAATAGATTTTTTCATTGTATTTTCGCCTGAGAATTAATCAAAACTTTATTACTAGCAAAAATGATAAATAAATTATTTATTATTATGCCAATTGTGTATAAATTATATTCAGCTTGATTTTAGGCTTCAGATATCTGAAAACAATCAGAAATTTTTGATAATGAGACAAAAAGGTGAAAAATAATAACATGTAAGGTTTAAACAGATTATTAGCAATCCTTTTTCACTAAACAATATAAAATAGCGAAAAACGTTAACTAATAACTCCATAATTTCTACACATTTTCTCGTTAGTATGCGTACACATTTAGCCCATTCTAACCTCTAATGAAATACTCTTTACTTATCGCTATTTATTTTTTGTCATGCGCGAGTGTAGCAACCACACTGCCAAGTTCTCTATTAAATCAAGTCACTGACCTTGAAAACCAAGGAAAAATCAGTGAAGCCCTCACAATTCTTGAGCAATACAAAGATCATAATAGCACTTCATCAACCTATGATGTTGCCATGGCTCAAGCGCCACTTTTACGTAAAAAAGGTCATTACAACGAGGCGATTGAACTGTTACTGCCATTACAAAAAATTGCTAATTTGAGTAAAGAGGATCAATACCAGATCCAAAAAGAGTTGGGGATCAACTACCGCCGCCAAGTAAAAACAATTGAAGCAAAGAAGCACTACATGGCAGCCTTAGCGCTTGCAAACGAACTTGAAGACAAAAATCTACAAGCACAAAGCCATAGCAATTTAGGTTCGCTATACGACACACTTAATGATCTTGAACAATCAATGCACCATCAAGTAAAAGCACAGGGCTTGTTAGAAAACAGCGATAATTATGAACTGGTTGCCACTAACTTTTATAACTTAGCAAACCTTGCTCAAAGACTTGATGACCTTTCTCAATCTGAGTACTTCTATAAAAAAGCGCTTGAGTTTGATATTAAAACCAAAAACCAAATGAATATTGCAGACACCAGCTTACAACTTGCCAAGTTAGTGTATAAACGAGGTGACTTAGAGCAGGCGCTCCCCTTATTAAATAACGCCTATACCCGTTTAGCCGACGTCAACGCCTATGAGAATATGGCTACCGCGAAACATACGCTAATGCAATTGTATTTAAAAATAGACAACCAACATATGGCGCTCAGTAGTGCTGAATCAGGGTTAAATGCTGCGCTTAAGTCTGGCTCGACATTAAGCAAAATTTACTCTTACTTTAATTTAATCGAACTACATCTAGCACTAAAAAACCCTATATTGATTAACCTTTATTTAAGTAACACAAAAGAACTACTCGCTGATATTGATAACCGCTTATTGAATCAAAAACAGCACGGTTATACCGCGATTTATGCTGAACTTATCGGTGATTACAAACTAGCAGCTGAGCAGCTAAAACTTAAAAACACACTTGCCGAGTCGTTGTTTGAAGAGCATTTAAATCAAGCTGTTGAAAAGAACAAAAAACAATTAACCGCAATCGAGCAACAGCAGCGCATTGATGATGAGATACAAAAAAACAAACTCGCTACAGCTCAAATGAATAATCAGCGATTAGAAAAACAGATATGGCTGTTATCAGCCGGCATTGTTTTATTGTTCAGTACGCTTGCCTTAGTGCTGTATTACTTTAAGCATCGAAAAGCTCTATTTAAAGCAAAGCTATATCAATATAGCTTGATTGAAAAAGACAAAATGCTTGCAGATATATCCCATGAATTACGCACACCACTGAGTGTATTAAAACTGCATATCGAAGCGCTGGAACTCGATATTCAAGAAAACCGTGACCTAGCCTACAGCAAAATTAATGGCAAGATAGCACAGCTAAATAACTTGATATCCGATGTATATCAGTTATCTCAAGCTGAAAACAAAACTCTTACATTAAATCTTCAACAATATAATGCAGCACATATTTTTACTGAATATGAGCAAGACATGCGCCGCTATGTTTGCAGCCATCAACTCACATTTTTAGCTGACATTGTTATTGCTGAAGGAGTTGAAATCACCGTAGATAAGCAAAAGCTTGACCAAATTCTCAACAATATTTTTACTAATGCCTGCCTATACACAGACAGCCCTGGCCATGTTCGCCTTAAAGTAAGAGCAAACAACCAAGAGTTGTTTATTCATGTTGATGATACCTCTCCTGGGGTAGGAAAAGCGCATATAGGCAAATTATTCGACCGTTTATATCGTGTTGAAGAGTCTCGTAGCCGTGCATTAGGAGGTTCTGGTTTAGGGCTTTCGATCTGTCAAAGTTTTGTAGAACTAATGTCTGGTAATATTAGCGCATTACCGGGTAAGTCAGGTGGTTTATGTATCAGGATTTTACTGCCTTTAAGTAATAAATAAGCGCTTTCTTCTCCATTTTTTCACCACATTTTATTGCTTAAATAGCACTATAAACTACTGTGGAATGGAACCATGTCAGAGTCATTAAAGCATGCTCAATGGGCTAAGTCTGTTGAGCGTAAACATCGTCAAAACAAAGTTAAAAAAACCAAAAAGTCTCATCTTCCTTTCAGTGCTGCTATCGCTAGCTTGCTATTAAGTGCTGGGCTTTATTATGTAAGCTATGAAAAGCCAGTAACGTCCCCTCCACTGTCTGAATCTGCAAAACAGCGTATATCACAGTTTTTTGCAAAACAGTTTTTATTAGGTCATTGGCGTTTAAACAAGATTAAATATTCAACTAATGCAATTCAAGTGTATGTACAAACGCCAACTCCAATTGCTCTTGAAGGTGAGGCGCTAAGCCAATATTTACATTACGCATTATGCCCACTTCCTAGTAAACAAATTTGGCAGGATATTCAATCCAGAGAGTTATCAGTGTATGTATTTAGCCATTCTGTTAGAAAAGGTGAACGTACCGTTTGCAATAAGGTGTGAAAGCGATGAACGCCAAATCAATTGATTTGACGTTCATCATAACGATAGCCTGCGCCGTAAACAGAAGCGACTATCTTAGGAGAGAACTTTAAATTCTTAAGTTTTTTGCGGATGTTTTTGATATGGCTATCGATAACACGATCGGTAATGTCAAAGTTATTAGGTTGAATATGATCAAGTATCTGCTGCCTTGAGAAAACACGTTTTGGTGCTTTATATAAAAGCTTAAACACGTCAAATTCGACCTTAGTTAAACCGAGCGATACACCTTGAATTTCAACTTCTAAGGCATCTTCGTTTAGACAAATAGTAGCAGGCATCTCAGTTGGCTGCTGGGATATTAGTGTACATCGTCTTAAAATAGCCTTAACACGCATGACAAGCTCTGCGCCACTAAAAGGTTTACACACATAATCATCAGCACCATGCTCTAACCCTTTTAACCTATCAGCCTCTTCAACTTTAGCGGTTACCATAATAATGGGTACCATAGAAAAAGCGCGGATCTGCTTCATGCACTCCACGCCATCTAAATTAGGTAACATAACATCTAGAATTATTGCATCTGGATTATTCTCTTTGACCCACGACACTACGGCGCTGCCATCAGTAATGTGATGAGTAGTAAAGCCAGATGCATTGAAGAACAACAGCACTTGTTCTGCAATATCTAAGTCGTCTTCAACGACTAATATCTGCGACATTTTTATTTCCGTTTCATATTTTTTATTATTTTTAATTGCTTCCTAACCATCGCTTTAAACGCGTCTGATAAGGTTTCGTCTAATAAAACCATAGTCAGAATATCGTGCAGATCTTCACTTTTCATAACCTCATTAAGTAAATCATTTTCAGATTTTGAACTTGGTTGAAAACAGTTTAGTTGCTCATGATTAATGTGTTCGCAAAACATTTTCTTTTTTTCCATGTTGTTAGCATCAAATGTCCATACTGGATCCAAACTTCTTTGGAACATTAAAGCGTAACAATGTGGAGCAAATATGGAGCTAGCACTAAACTGTGAAGACAAATTAGAATCCAACCATTTTTACTGAGCAATTATACGTTGCTGGTTCTGATTTTTCATTTTCTTTATCGGGGATTACTCTCAACAAATCAAATGTTAGTTGAGGTGATGATTTTGCTTTGATTAAGCATAAAAAAAGCAAGCCATCGGCTTGCTTTCAAAATCGTACATTAAGTTAAGTAGTTATACGCCAAGATATTCCATTATACCTTCAGCTGCATTTCGGCCTTCGAAAATAGCTGTAACAACTAAATCTGAACCGCGAACTATATCACCACCCGCAAAGATTTTAGGGTTCGTTGTTTGGTGAGTAAATTCTCCTTGCTCAGGAGCATTAATGCCACCCCAATGGTTAATTTCAACGCCATACGGCTCCAACCAATCCATTTTATGAGGTTTAAAACCAAATGCCATTAGCACTTTAGTTGCTTCAATAACATGTTCAGAACCGGCCACTTCTTCGGCACGACGACGGCCATTCTCATCTGGTTCACCCAACTGAGTTTTAACCATTTTTACGCCTGCAACTTTGCCTTGTTCGTCAACCACAATACCTTTAGGTTGAACGTTAAAGGTAAATTCAACACCCTCTTCACGGGCATTTTTAACTTCACGTTTTGAGCCTGGCATGTTTTCTTCGTCACGACGATAAGCACAAGTTACTTTTGTAGCACCTTGGCGAATAGAGGTTCTTACACAGTCCATTGCTGTATCACCACCGCCTAACACGACGACTTTTTCGTTAGCCATATCGATATAAGCTTGTTTGTCTTCGGCATAGCCCATAACACGGTTGGTATTACCAATTAGGAATGGTAGTGCATCAAACACACCATCAGCGTCTTCATTCTCAAGTCCTGCACGCATACTTTGATACGTACCAACACCTAAAAACACGGCATCATATTCAGCGAGTATTTCATCAAGGGTAACATCTACGCCAACCTCAGTGTTTAACTTAAACTCGACACCCATTTCAGTAAAAATTTCACGACGCTTTTGCATCACTTCTTTTTCAAGCTTGAATGAAGGAATACCAAACGTAAGAAGTCCGCCAATTTCTGGATGACGGTCAAACACCACAGGTTTTACACCGTTACGTACTAAAATATCCGCACAGCCCAGGCCTGCCGGGCCTGCACCAATAATTGCTACTTTTTTGTCAGACCAAACCACATACGACATATCTGGTTTCCAGCCCATCTTAAAGGCTGTATCTGTGATGTACTTTTCGATATTACCGATAGTAACAGCACCGAATTCCTCTTCAAGTGTACATGAGCCTTCACACAAACGGTCTTGTGGACAAACTCGTCCACACACCTCTGGTAAGCTATTTGTACGGTGAGACAGCTCTGCCGCTTCTAAAATACGGCCAGTACGAATGAGCTTTAACCATTGTGGAATATAGTTATGTACTGGGCATTTCCATTCACAGTACGGATTACCACAATCTAAACAGCGATCCGCCTGTGAGTTAACTTGTGTCTCAGAAAATGGCTCGTAGATTTCTACGAAAGATTGTTTACGTGCTGAAATTGGCTTTTTACGCGGATCAACACGTTGTACATCGATAAACTGGTATACATTTTCGCTCATACTACCCCCTTACTGAGCCTGAACACGAAGCTCTGCGCTGCTGCGCGCTCGGTGTCCGAGTAAACTTTTTACATCACTAGATTTTGGCTTAACTAATTTAAACATTGGAATGTATAAATCAAAGTTAGCTAAAATCTGCTCAGCGCGGTTTGAGCCTGTAAGCTCTAAATGCTCAGCAATTAGGCCGCGTAAATGTTCTTGGTGTGATGCCAACCCTTCGAGTGTGACAATTTCAACAAGCTCAGGGTTAATGCGTTTTTCAAAGTCATTGCCTTCATCAAGAATATAAGCAAAACCACCTGTCATACCTGCACCAAAGTTGATACCTACTTTGCCAAGTACGCAAACCACACCACCGGTCATATATTCACAGCCGTTGTCACCAACACCTTCTACAACCGCTTGAACACCAGAGTTACGAACTGCAAAACGCTCACCAGCACAACCTGCCGCAAATAATTTGCCGCCTGTAGCACCATATAAACAGGTATTACCGGCAATAGTCGCTTTGTGGCTTTCGAACGATGAACCCAGCGGTGGACGAATTACCAGCTTACCGCCAGCCATCCCCTTACCAACATAGTCATTCGCATCGCCTACTAATGTCATTTCAAGGCCACCAGCATTCCATACACCAAATGATTGACCCGCTGTACCATGAAGCTCAATAGAGACAGGATCAGCAGCCATACCTTGGTTACCATGTTTAGAGGCAATATAGCCCGATAACATCGCACCCACTGAGCGGTCAGTATTACAAATACGACTTACCAATGAGGTGCCCGATTTTTCATCAATCGCTTGTTTTGCTTTTTCAAGCAAGGTTTCATTTAGCTGACCTAAATAATGCGAGCTATTTGGCGCACTACAATACAAGGTTTCACCCGTAGGGTTGTTAGGCACAGCAATCACAGACGACAGATCTACTTTCTTTTGCTTCTCTGTTTTGCCTTCAATAGCTTCAAGCAGGTCCAAACGACCAATTAAATCGGTTAATCGAGTAACCCCTAAGCTTGCCATTATTTGGCGCGCTTCTTCGGCAATAAACTTAAAGTAGTTCATCGCCATTTCTGGCAGACCATGATAATGCTTTTGACGAAGCGTATCGTCTTGCGTTGCAACACCGGTCGCACAGTTGTTTAAGTGACAAATACGCAGATACTTACAACCAAGTGCCACCATAGGGCCAGTACCAAAGCCAAAGCTTTCAGCACCTAAAATAGCCGCCTTGATGATATCTAAACCCGTTTTAAGGCCACCATCAGTTTGTAGACGAATACGATGACGTAAACCATTTTCTACTAGCGCTTGCTGGGTTTCAGCAAGACCAAGCTCCCAAGGACTTCCTGCATACTTAACAGAAGTAAGTGGGCTTGCACCTGTACCACCGTCATAACCAGCAATGGTGATTAAATCGGCATACGCTTTTGCTACGCCAGTTGCGATAGTACCTACACCCGGCTCAGAAACAAGTTTCACCGAAATCAGTGCATCTGGGTTTACTTGTTTTAAATCGAAAATAAGCTGGGCTAAATCTTCAATCGAGTAAATATCGTGATGCGGTGGAGGCGAAATCAAAGTCACACCTGGCACTGAGTAACGTAATTTTGCAATATACGGCGTTACTTTTTCACCCGGTAATTGACCACCCTCACCTGGTTTTGCACCTTGCGCCACTTTAATCTGAATTACATCAGCGCTACGTAAGTAGTGCGGTGTTACGCCAAAGCGGCCAGATGCAACTTGCTTAATACGCGAGTTTTTCTCTGTGCCGTAGCGAAGTTTGTCTTCACCACCTTCGCCTGAGTTTGAACAACCACCTAAACGGTTCATTGCAATCGCGAGCGCTTCATGAGCCTCTGGCGATAACGCACCAATACTCATTGCTGCTGAGTCAAAACGCTTGTAGAGCTCAGTTGCCGGCTCAACGTCATCGATATTCACCCCAGCTTCAGGTATTTTCACTGCCAACATGTCACGTAAATTGGTGATCGGGCGGTTATTTACTAAATCAGCGTAGGCTACATAGTCGCTATATTCCCCAGAACGCACAGCTTTTTGCAGTGTTTGGATAACGTCTGGGTTATAGGCATGGTATTCACCACCATGAACATATTTTAATAAGCCGCCGTGGCTTAATAATTTACGTTTACTAAAAGCCAACTTATGTAGTTTGCGTTGGTCATCATCAAAGTCAGTAAAACAAGCCCCTTTGATGCGACTTGCCACGCCATTAAAACAGGTTTCTACAACTGCATCTGATAAACCTACGGCCTCAAATAACATCGAACAGCGATACGAAGCAACAGTACTAATGCCCATTTTCGACATGATTTTATATAGACCTTTATTTATCGCATTACGATAAGCAAGGGTTACTTCACAGTAGCTCTTGTTTAAGATCTTTTTGTCAGTCATCGCAACTAACGATTCATACGCAAGATACGGATAAATTGCTGTTGCACCAAAGCCTAGTAATACAGCAAATTGGTGTGCATCACGGACACTGCCCGATTCAATAATGATATTTGATTCACAGCGTAAGTTGTTATCAACTAAACGTTTTTGAACAGACCCTACCGCCATTGCAGCCGGGATAGGCAAGTGCGTTTCACTAAAGTTACGGTCACTTAGAATAAGCATGACACAGCCCGACGCTGCTTTTGCTTGCGCTTCATCACAGATACGGGTGATCGCTTTCTCTAAACCTTCTTCTTTGGTGTAAGTAATATCAATTTTACAATAGCTGTAATGCTCATCGTCAGCATTGATAAGCTGTTGCATGTCTGCATACATCAAAATTGGCGTATCAAACTGTAAACGCTTAGCATGGCCTGTTGTTTCATTAAATACGTTTTGCTCACTACCAATACAAGTAGCTAAAGACATAACGTGATTTTCACGAAGTGGATCAATCGGTGGATTGGTTACTTGCGCGAATTTTTGTCTGAAGTAATCGAACAGTGAACGATGACCTTCTGAAAGTACCGCAAATGGCGTGTCATCACCCATTGAGCCTGTTGCTTCTTGACCATTTTCGCCCATTACACGAATAACGCTATCAAGTTCTTCGTTGGTGTAACCAAACATTTTTTGGTACTTAAGCAGAGTTTCATCATCAAATGAACGGTTGCCCGCATCTTTCTCTGAGAGTTGCTCAAACGGTGTTAAACGCTTAACGTTTGCTTCTAGCCATGCTTTATATGGATGGCGTGATTTAAGGTCTTGGTCAATCTCATCTGAATGCCAAATCTTCCCTTGATGAGTATCAATAACTAATAGCTCACCAGGGCCAACACGGCCTTTCTCAACCACTTCGTCTGGTGCGTAGTCCCAAATACCTACTTCTGAGGCAAGGGTAATGAAACCATCTTGAGTGATTACATAGCGAGCTGGACGCAAGCCATTACGGTCAAGGTTACAGGCTGCAAAACGACCGTCAGACATTACAATACCTGCCGGGCCATCCCATGGTTCCATGTGCATTGAGTTGAAGTCATAAAATGCACGTAAGTCATCATCCATGGCACGGTTCTTTTGCCATGCTGGTGGCACAAGCATACGCATAGCACGGAATAAATCCATACCACCCGCTAAGAACAACTCAAGCATATTATCTAAGCTTGAAGAGTCAGAGCCGCTTTCATTCACAAAAGGCGCTGCTGATTGCAAATCAGGAATAAGTGGTGAGGCAAACTTGTACGCACGGGCACGAGCCCACTGGCGGTTACCTTGAATAGTATTAATTTCACCATTATGCGCTAAATAGCGGAATGGTTGCGCTAATGGCCAACGAGGTTGTGTATTAGTAGAGAAACGTTGGTGGAATACACAAATCGCACTGGTCATGCGAATGTCAGCTAAATCTAAATAAAAGTTAGGTAAGTCTACAGGCATCATTAAGCCTTTATAGACGGTAACTAAACCAGATAAGCTGGCAATATAAAAATGTTCATCGTTTTCGAGGCGCTTTTCTGCACGACGACGAGCTACATACAAGCGACGCTCTAAATCTTTTGGACGCCAGCCTTCTGGTGCGCTCACAAAAATTTGTTCAAAGCCCGGTAGTTGTTTTTTTGCAATTGGCCCTAAACATGATGAATCTGTTGGCACTACACGCCACCCCTGAATACTCAAGGTTTCTTTTTCAAGTTCTTCACTCAGCACATCTTTAGCTGTTTGTGCAAGTACAGGATCAGCATTTAAAAATACCATGCCGACTGCGTAGTTCTTACCTAAATGCCAATCATGTTCGCTGGCAATAGCACGAAAGAAACTATCGGGTTTTTGCATTAATAAACCACAGCCATCACCGGTTTTGCCATCTGCAGAAATACCGCCTCGGTGTTCCATGCGATCTAAGCCCGTGATTGCTGTTCGAATCAAGCGATGACTCGCTTGACCATTGACCTGGGCTATTAAGCCAAAGCCACAATTATCTTTTTCTAATTTTGAGTCATATAACATAGACCCCTCCCCTTGCTACAACGACTAGCGATTCAGTCTTTTGCGACAGTGCTAGCAGACGAACAAAACTATCGCCAATTGTTCCATGAGTCAATAGAGATTTGAATACATATTCATATTCTTGAATATTTCTCACTTGGAGGCACATATTAAATACTAAGCAATTTCTTTACATTTAGACGTATTTTTACCGTTATTTTTTTATGACACTGGTGTCAAATTTAACAACTTGTAAAAAACCAATCTAAAAACCCGCACCTTTACGTTAACGTAAACTGCACCAACAAATGAATAATTATTCAACTTATGAATATCAATGCAGCTTTTTATGGGGTCTCACCTAGCACAGTTGCATCATTATTTACTCTTGGCTTTAGCATAGTTACAAACTATGTATCTGAGCAGACTACCTTAGTCGCAATGACTGAGTTTCTTTACCTATGCGTCAACAAACAGCAATTTAAAAGTGTCCGCTGCGGACACTTTTTCTGTCCGCGGACAGGCAGTAACTCATTAAACAAAATAAAATGCATTAAAAATCAATACATTAAATTTTGGCACGCTACTAGTATAGATAAGACATCAGCGAAATTGAGGATTTCAAAATGTTCACTATCAGTTTGTTTATGGCTTCTCCACTTACCATGCTTGCCGTTGGCTTCATGATTGTGTGTTTTGAGAATCGTAAGGAGTTATGATGATTAAGGATACCAGCGCCCAAGATATTACCGTGGCTAAGAAAAACACTATAAAAAAACCACTTATGTTAGCAGCGGGTCTAATACTTGTTGGTGCGCTTGGCTTTCAAGCTTTGTTTGCCAGTAACGATGGCAGCATTTCGGTTGATGCAGCAAGCCTACAAATTAGTGAAGTGAGCCAAAAGACGCTCACCAGAGATGTGGCAGCGAGCGGTAAAATCGTTGCAGCTAATGCGCCAAAGGTTTATAGCCCTGAACGTGGTTTTGTCGATTTAAAAGTAAAAGCCGGTGATAGCGTTGAAGTAAATGAAGTGATTGCAACCGTTACCAGCCCTGAGCTAACCAACGAATTAAAACAACAACAATCAGTATTAGCGCGATTAGAAGGCGAATTACAACGCAAGCAACTTGAAGCGCGCAGGCAAAAGCTGAGCCTTACCAAAGCACTCGATTTAGCTCAGGTAGAACTAAATGCCGCAGATAGAGAAAACCGTCGCGCTAAAATCTCTATCGAGAAACATTTAATCAGCCAAATAGATTTAGAAAAAGCCGTTGATGATTTAGCTCGTGCCAAGCTTTCTTATAAGCATGCTGAGCAAGAAGTCAGCTTAGCTAAAGATACCCTCGCATTTGAGCTAAAAGCAGCAGAGCGCGATCTGGCGCGTCAGCAATTGATTGTTGATGACTTACTAAGGCAAGTAAATGAACTCACCATTACAGCCAGCGTAAGCGGCATTGTGGGTAACTTATTAGTGCAACAAAAAGAGGCGGTAACACAAAGCCAACCGTTAATGACATTGGTCGATTTAAGTAACTTTGAAGCAGAACTGCAAGTACCAGAAAGCTACGCCAACGAGCTAGGTCTTGGTATGCAAGTAGAACTTACTTTAGGCGCACGTCATGTAACAGGCACCCTATCGGCTATTTCGCCTGAAGTGAATAATCGCGAGGTCACTACCCGCGTACGCTTTGACAATGAGATTTCTGGCATTCGCCAAAACCAACGCTTAACCGCACGTATTTTATTAGAGAATCGCGACAATGTATTGCAGGTAAAACGCGGCGCATTCTTACAACAAGGTGGCACCCATGCTTATAAAGTTGACGGTGACATGGCTTATTTAATCGATATAAAAACCGGTGCAAGCAGTATCAATGCTGTCGAGATTATCGAAGGCGTAGAGCCTGGCGATAAGTTAATTATCTCGAATTACGATCGCTTTAAAAAAGCACCCACACTGGTTTTACGCTAACAAATAAAAGGAATAATCAACATGCTTACAATGAACAACATCAGCAAAGTATATCAAACAGATATGGTACAAACGCACGCCCTTCGCGACTTCAACCTACAAGTAGAAGAAGGTGAATTTATTGCCGTAACGGGTCCGAGTGGCTCAGGTAAAACCACCTTTTTAAACATTGCCGGTATGTTGGAGCCGTTTAGCGAAGGCCAATACATGCTAGACGGTATTGATGTGGGTAAATTAAATGACAACCAGCGCGCAGATCTCCGTAATCAAAAAATTGGTTTTATTTTCCAAGGCTTCAACCTTATTCCAGATTTGAACTTGTATGAAAATATTGAAGTACCACTGCGTTATCGCGGTATCAAAGCTGCTGAGCGTAAACGCCGAATTGAACAATGCCTTGAGCAAGTTGGTTTAGCCTCACGCGCTAAACACTTACCGCAACAACTTTCTGGTGGTCAACAGCAACGTGTGGCCATTGCAAGAGCCCTTGCAGGTGAACCACGCTTTTTACTCGCCGATGAGCCAACTGGTAATTTAGATAGCCTAATGGCGCGTCAGGTAATGGAGCTGCTTGAGCAAATCAACCGTGATGGCGCAACCATCATCATGGTAACCCATGATCCAGAGCTTGCCCGCAGAGCACCTCGTAATATCCAAGTTGTTGATGGCCAACTCGCAGACTTCACTTTGTATCAAGGCACCCAAAACCTTAAAGCGGCTGGAGTGTAACCATGTTCCTTCATTATTTAGATTTAAGCTGGCGCAGCTTTAAGCGCACGCCACTAGTAAGCTTTTTAATGGTGCTGGCTATTGCCATTGGTATTGGCGTAACCATGACAAGTTTATCTGTGTATCACATGATGTCGGCAGACCCTATTCCTGAAAAAAGTAGCGATCTTTATTCTGTGCAGTTACAAACCATGGATGAAGGCCGTACGTGGTGGACAGTCGATAACATGCCACTGCAATTAACCTATCAAGATGCGGTTAATCTTAACCAGGCCAAAGCTGGTGGCAAACGTGTCACTATGGTTAGAACGGGTTTTTCGGTTTATTTAGACTCAGATAAAGTTAAACCTTTTATTGGTCAAGCCCGTCTAACCACCCCTGATTTTTTCGATATGTTTAACCTATCGTTTATTTATGGTGGGGTTTGGAGCGCGCAACAAGAAGCCGATGCAGCACCTGTCGTGGTTATCAATAAAGAATTAAACGACAAACTATTCGCAGGTGAAAACCCCGTAGGCAAAATGGTGTACCTCGATGATGCTAGTTACGAAGTCATTGGCGTGATTGATGATTGGGATATCACTACTAAATACTATGACTTGAATAACGGTGCATTTAATAAAACCGAACAACTGTTTTTACCATTTAGCCTAATGAAAGCACGCCAGCTTGAAAACTGGGGTAATACCAATGGTTGGAAGCACGAAAAAACCAATACCTTTAATGACAAGCTCAATTCAGAAATGGTGTGGTTACAGTTTTGGGTTGAACTAAAAACACCTGCAGAAAAGCAAGCTTACCAAGACTTTTTAATGGCCTATATGCAAGAACAACAGAAGCTAGGTCGTTTTAACCGTGAAAAATTAACCGCCACCCTACGTGATGTAAATGAGTGGATGAAGTACAACAATGTTGTCAGCGAAGACAACGAAATTCTGGTTGGCCTAAGCTTTATGTTTTTAGCGGTATGCCTTGCCAACATCTTAGGCTTGTTACTTGCGAAATTTTTACGTCGCGCTCCTGAGGTCGGTGTACGCCGTGCATTAGGTGCCAGTAAACGCCAAATATTCTTTCAACATATTGTTGAGGTAGCCATGTTAGGTTTCTTAGGTGGCATCTTCGGAATTATTTTGGCGCAAGTGGGGTTATTAGGCGTACGTCAAAGCTATAGCTACTACCAAAGCTTAGCCACAATGGACTTGAGCATGTTACTCAGCGCACCTGTGATTGCAATTAGCACCTGTGTTATAGCGGGTCTGTACCCTGCTTGGCTGGTGTGTAAAACCAACCCAGCAATTTACCTTAAGAGCCAATAAGGAAGACACCATGTTAGAAATCAAACCTATCTTTCACGCCTTATGCCGCTCAAAAGTTGGCGCTATTTTATTGCTGATCCAAATTGCCATCACCACTGCAATTGTTAGTAATGCGGCGTTTATTATTCAAGACAGGATTAGCTATTTAAGCCAAGAAACAGGCTACCCTGAACAAGACATTTTCGTTTTTAATGTCATGATGTTTGGCAAAGATGTGTCTCCGTCTCAGCAATATGAGCTTGATGAAGCCATGCTTCGTCAAATACCTGGGGTAGTTGATGCTGCTTATTCGAGTAACACACCGCTTTCGGGCAGTGGTTCTTCGTCAGATTTTAGCTTAAAACCAGCACCTGAAGAGAGTAAATCAGCCCGTACTTCTTACATGTTTATCGATGAGCATGGCATTAATACCTATGGCGTTAAACTCATTGCTGGGCGTAACTACACTGAAGACGAAGTGATCGTTACCGATAACTATGATGAGCTTTCAAAAGTAACCGTTGTCACTAAAACCCTACTCGATGAGCTGTTCCCTGACGGCAATGGTTTAGGCCAAACAGTCTACTTTGGTGACATTCCAATGAAAATAATTGGTGTTATTGATCTAATGAAAGGCCCATGGCTTAAAGACAGCCGTCCAGATAACGTAGCACTGCTGCCTTTTATTAAGCCTGGAACAAATGCACGCTTTGTAGTTAGAACAGAGCCAGGTCAACGTCAATCAGTCATGAACCGTGTTGAAGAAGCCATGCTAAAAAACTACAACAAACGCGTTATCTCTCGCATTCGTGGCTTAGATGACGATAAAGAGTCATACATGGCTGAAGATACATTAATGATGCGCATGCTGATTGTACTAATTACTATTTTAGTGTTGGTGACAGCCCTAGGTATTTTCGGCCTAACGCTGTTCAATATTAGCAAGCGTACTAAGCAAATAGGCACTCGCCGCGCTTTAGGTGCCAGAAAGTCAGCCATCATCAGCTACTTCTTAGTTGAAAACGCCATGATATGTGTTGTTGGTTTAGTGATTGGTGTGATTGCTGCCGTGTATTTAGGCCAGTTGCTCATGCAGCACTTTTCAATAGCTCAGCTTGATATTAGCTACGTGCTTGCTACAGCGCTGGCAGTGTTCGTTATGAGTTTATTAGCGGTACTTGCACCTGCAAAACGGGCGGCGAATATCTCACCGAGCATTGCAACTCGAACAATTTAGTTCTCCCAACCTATGCTACACTGGATTAACAGTGTAGCATTCATCTTGCACCCTTATTAGGAAAATAACTAAAACAATAATATGGAAAAAATACTTATCGTCGATGATAACCCAGCCATTTTGGATGCATTGTCGTTATTACTCGAAATTCACGGTTTTGATGTTGTTACAGCAAGTAACCCGTTTGAGGCAATTCAGGCCGTACAATACCAACGCATAGCGCTTGTTATTCAAGACATGAACTTTACCGCCGACACCACTTCCGGCGAAGAAGGCAAGGAACTTTTTTATGCCTTACGAGACATTAATCCTCACCTACCGATTATTTTGATCACCGCATGGACAGAGCTTTCTACTGCGGTTGAACTTGTCAAAGCAGGGGCTGCTGATTATTTACCAAAACCATGGGACGATGCCAAGCTACTTACTTGTGTAAATAACCTAATAGAGCTGGGTAAAGCAAAACAGCAAAACGAAACCTTTACCCGCCACCAGCAAGAGCGTGACGCATCTGTGCAACAAGCAAATTTGGTGGGCTTGGTTTATAAAAGTACCGCTATGGAGCACATTGTTAATCTTGCGATTCAAGTGGCTAAATCGGATATTTCAGTGCTGATCACAGGCCCTAACGGCAGTGGTAAAGAACGCATTGCGCAAATAATACAGGCCAATTCATTATTAGCAGATAAACCCTTTATCACTGTTAATGCCGGTGCTTTGCCTAGCGAACTTATTGAGGCTGAGTTATTTGGTGCCGAAGCGGGCGCCTATACAGGTATTACAAAACAGCGTATTGGTCGTTTTGAAGCGGCCGATGGTGGCACCCTATTTTTAGACGAAATTGGTAACTTACCACTTTCTGGGCAAATGAAATTATTACGCATTTTACAAACTGGTGAATTTGAACGTTTAGGCTCAACACAAACACGTAAAGTGAATGTGCGGGTGATTTCAGCAACCAATGAAGATTTAAGCCATGCAATTAAAACAGGTCAATTTCGGGAAGACCTTTACTACCGCTTAAATGTTATTGAGTTAAATTTACCAAGCCTTGCCCATCGCCCAGATGATATTTTAGCTTTGGTCGCACACTTTTTACCTGAGCGCACACTGTCGCTTAGTACAGAAAAAGCCCTGCTCGCCCATAGCTGGCCGGGTAATGTTCGTGAGCTTGAAAATGCCTGTAAACGCGCTGGCGTTTTAAAACCCACAGGGGTGATTGAGCTTGCTGATTTTGGCTTACAAGTTGAAACAAACAGCCCATCACAAACAAGAGCAGAGCCTAACAAACAAGAGATTGAACTTGCCATGCGCGAGTACAAAGGTGTGATTGCTAAAGTGGCTCGCCATTTTGGCCTAAGTCGCCAAGCGCTTTATCGCAGGCTTGATAAATTTAAGATTGAATACTAATGCGTTTTTCGTTTCGATATAAAATCATAACCTTATGCATGGCAGCGTCTGCATTGCCACTTATGTTGGTTTGTTACTTTGCGGGTATAAGCTTGTTTTACAGCCTATTAGCCCTGCTCGCTTGCGCTTTGATCAGCGGACTTTTTGCCGCGCAATTATCAACCCCGCTTATTGATGGCATGAACTCACTCGAAACCGGGTTGCTTAATTTTAAAGATGGTGAGCTGGCTACATTATTAGCCTATGATGGCAGTGATGAGCTAGGTGATTTATGCCGGCTTTATAACCAAACCGCAAAACAGCTTCGCCAAGAAAAGCAATGGATATATCAGCGTGAGTTGATGCTCGACAAAGTACTGCAAAGCTCCCCGCAAGCTGTGCTTTTGACTAACGACCAAGGCTTTATTGTGTATAGCAACCACAGTGCTCGTAGCTTACTCGATGCTAAGTCAGCCCTTGAAGGTGCCAAGCTCGAAAACTTATTAGATTCAAGCTGCGAGCAATTAACGCGTGCCATTCACAAAGGCGTTGATGGCTTATTTACCCTCGATAAAGCAGATCAAGAATCACAAACTTGGCATATGGCAACAGGCCGATTATTACTTAATAATCAGTTTCATCAACTTTATGTTTTTAAACAACTGACCCGTGAACTAAGCCGCCAAGAAGTAGAGGTATGGAAAAAAGTCATTCGTATCATTAGCCATGAGCTTAACAACTCACTAGGGCCAATGTCATCGATGCTTCATAGCGCGCAACTATTAACAAAAGAAGTCGACGAGCCACGCTTAAAACGGGTATTTACCACCATTGAAGACCGCATAAAACACCTTAATGAGTTTGTGCAAGGCTATGGTAAATTTGCCAAGTTACCCACCCCTCAACTATCAACGATTAACTGGCCGACGCTGATTGAGCAATTAAAAAGTCAGTGGCAGGTTAAGGTATCACTTGATGAACGTGTAATAACTGATGCTGATCACACTCAGCTCGAACAATTACTTATAAACCTATTAAAAAATGCCTATGAATCGGGTTCAAACCCCGAAGATGTCAGCTTAACTGTGCAACAAGAAACAATTGGCACACACATCACAGTGAGTGATAAAGGCAAGGGTATGAGTGAGGCTGTAATGGCCAACGCACTAATCCCCTTTTACTCAACCAAAGCAACTGGCAGTGGTTTAGGGCTAGCACTGTGCAGAGAAATAGTTGAAGCGCACCACGGGCAAATTAGCCTACATAACCGTGAGCACGGTGGTTTGAGCGTGCATGTTTTATTACCCGGGTAATACCACCGCTTACTAATCTTAAGCGAATGGCTATAAAAAAAGCCGCAGTTTGCGGCTTTTTTCTACACTAAATATAATTATTCAGCGTCTTTTTCTTTGTACTTTGCAGCTGTTTCAGTGATTAGTGGCTGTAATTCACCACGTTGAAACATTTCGATGATAATGTCACAACCACCGATAAGCTCGCCTTCTACCCATAATTGTGGGAATGTTGGCCAGTTTGCGTATGCAGGTAACTCTGCACGGATATCTGGGTTAAGTAGAATGTCAACGTAAGCAAACTGCTCACCACATGCCATAAGTGCTTGTGATGCTTGTGAAGAAAAACCACAGTTAGGTAACTTTGGTGATCCTTTCATGTAAAGAAGGATTGGATTTTCAGAAATTTGCTGTTTAATTTTATCGATGGTTTCCATTTACAACCTCAAAAAAGACATTAGCTTACTACATTGGCCTTGAAAAAGTTTCACAGTGGCCTCAGATATATAACTTAAATCGGCATTCGTAGCCACAATTTAAAATAGTCTTTAGCAATAGCATTGCTGTTTGCTAAAACTTGAGTAAAATACTCAACAATTATAGTAACACTATAATACCACTTGGTATAGGGAAGTACGCTGTTTACCTTGCTATTACCTATAACTGAGTGGACTATCAACCAAGAAGATGGAGATAAAAAATGGCATTTGAACTACCGTCACTACCATACGCAATCGATGCATTAGAGCCACATATTTCAAAAGAGACTCTAGAGTTTCACCACGGTAAACACCACAACACTTACGTTGTGAAATTAAACGGTCTGATCCCAGGCACAGAATTCGAAAACAAATCTTTAGAAGAAATCGTATGTTCTTCAGAAGGTGGCGTATTTAACAATGCTGCACAAATCTGGAACCACACTTTCTACTGGAACAGCCTATCTCCAAACGGTGGTGGCGAGCCTACAGGCGCAATCGCTGACGCGATCAACGCTAAATGGGGTTCTTTCGACGCATTCAAAGAAGCGTTAAACGACAAAGCAGTAAACAACTTCGGTTCAAGCTGGACTTGGTTAGTTAAACTAGCTGATGGCACACTTGATATCGTAAACACGTCAAATGCTGCAACGCCATTAACTGATGAAGGTGTTACTCCAATCCTAACTGTGGATCTGTGGGAACACGCTTACTACATCGATTACCGTAACGTACGTCCTGATTACCTAAAAGGTTTCTGGGCATTAGTTAACTGGGACTTCGCGAACGCTAACTTCGCTTAATCTTCTGTTACAAACAGTAATCAAAAAAGACGCTTCGGCGTCTTTTTTATTGCCCTTTGCACGCCCCTTCTGACCCGCAGCCAACCACTCACCCAAAAAGCCTAATCAGGATGAGCTTTTTTCAATTAAATTCTTAATTTTCTTGCGCAAAAATTCAAAATCGTGACTAAGCTTTAATTAACCTTTGCTTTTCTCTTAATCTAATTACACGTCATTTTAGCGGGTTTTCGGAGGTCTCTATGAGTATTTTTGAGCATTACCAATCACGATACGAAGCAGCGCAAGAAGAAGAATACAGTATTGAGGAATTTCTCGAGATCTGTAAGAAGGATAAATCAGCTTATGCCAGCGCACCTGAACGGTTATTGATGGCTATTGGCGAACCTGAAATTATCGACACATCAACCGATGCGCGCTTAAGCAGGCTGTTTTCAAATCGTGTAGTTGCACGCTACCCGGCATTTCACGATTTTTATGGTATGGAAGATGCCATAGAGCAAATCGTCTCTTATCTAAAACATGCTGCGCAAGGCTTAGAAGAATGTAAGCAAGTGCTGTATTTACTTGGCCCTGTAGGGGGTGGTAAATCATCCATTGCTGAAAAACTAAAATACTTAATGCAACAAGTACCTATTTATTCAATTAAAGGCTCGCCTGTTAATGACCACCCTTTAGCCTTATTTGATCCAAATGAAGACGCCGAGCTTTTAGAAAAAGAATATGGCATTAAACCGCGTTATTTAAAAACGGTGATGTCACCGTGGGCTGCAAAACGCTTAAGTGAATTTAATGGTGACATTAGCCAATTTAGAGTGGTTAAGCGCTACCCATCTATTTTAAATCAAGTTGCGATTGCTAAAACTGAGCCCGGCGATGAAAACAACCAAGACATTTCAGCGCTCGTTGGTAAAGTCGATATTCGCCAGCTTGAGCACTTTGCACAAAATGACCCCGATGCGTATGCCTACTCCGGTGCACTTTGTTTAGCTAACCAAGGTTTAATGGAGTTTGTGGAAATGTTTAAAGCACCAATCAAGGTGCTACACCCACTACTTACAGCAACGCAAGAAGGTAACTACAACGGCACAGAAGGCATTAGCGCCCTACCGTTTAATGGTATGATTCTGGCTCACTCTAATGAATCTGAGTGGCAAACATTCAAGAACAATAAAAACAATGAAGCATTTTTAGACCGTGTTTACATCGTCAAAGTACCTTATTGTTTACGTGTTTCTGAAGAGGTTAAAATTTACAATAAACTACTCGAAAATAGTGAGTTACATGACGCCCCTTGTGCACCCGGTACATTAAAAACACTGGCGCAATTTACCACCCTTTCACGCATGAAAGAGCCAGAAAACTCAAGCATTTATTCAAAAATGCGGGTGTATGACGGCGAAAGCTTAAAAGACACCGATCCGAAAGCGAAGTCGTATCAAGAATACCGCGACTACGCAGGTGTTGATGAAGGCATGACTGGGCTTTCTACCCGCTTTGCGTTTAAGATTCTGTCGCGGGTATTTAACTTCGATACTACCGAAGTAGCTGCCAACCCTGTGCACTTATTTTATGTGCTTGAGCAACAAATTGAGCGTGAACAGTTTTCAGCCGATGTTGAAGAGCGTTACTTAAGTCACTTAAAAGGCTACCTCATTCCTCAATACGTAGAGTTTATTGGTAAAGAGTTACAAACGGCCTATTTAGAATCTTACTCAGAATACGGGCAAAACATCTTTGACCGTTATGTCACCTATGCTGATTTTTGGATCCAAGATCAAGAATACCGTGACCCAGATACCGGCCAGCTATTTGACCGTGCAGCACTTAACGCAGAGCTTGAAAAGATTGAAAAACCTGCGGGCATTTCAAATCCGAAAGATTTCCGTAATGAAATAGTCAATTTCGTACTGCGTGCACGCGCGCACAACCAAGGCAAGAATCCGCTTTGGACTAGCTACGAAAAACTTCGCACGGTTATTGAGAAGAAAATGTTCTCAAATACAGAAGATCTCCTGCCGGTTATTTCGTTCAATGCGAAAACATCAGCTGAAGATCAGAAAAAACACGAAGACTTTGTCAATCGTATGGTTGAGAAAGGCTATACCCAAAAACAAGTACGTTTACTTTCTGAATGGTATTTACGCGTTAGAAAATCGCAGTAAAAAACGTTTGTTTTAAGGGGGTTGTTATGGCGCATTTTATTGACCGACGCCTGAACGGAAAAAACAAAAGTACCTTGAATCGTCAACGGTTCATCAGGCGTTACAAAAAACAGATTAAAGAAGCGGTGTCTGATGCCATTAATAAGCGTAGCGTAACCGATACCACCAGCGGTGAGAGTATTTCTATTCCGCAACGTGATATCAGTGAGCCTATTTTTCATCAAGGACGTGGTGGTGACCGTGAACAGATCCATCCAGGCAATGACCAATTCTCTACGGGCGACAAAATTAAGCGCCCGCAAGGAGGCGGTCAAGGTGGTGGCTCTGGCGAGGGGGAAGCCAGTGATTCGGGTGAAGGACAAGACGACTTTGTGTTCTCTATTTCAAAAGATGAATACTTAGACTTATTGTTTGAAGACTTAGAGCTGCCTAACCTGCAACAAAACCAGCTCGATAAACTGGTGCAAATGAAAACCCATCGAGCCGGTTTTTGTAACGATGGCATGCCAAGCAACATTGATATTGTGCGCTCTTTACAGGGCTCACTTGCGCGAAGAGTTGCAATGACTGCTGGAAAAAAGCGCCATCTTGCTGAACTTGAAGGTCAGTTAGCGCTTTTAAAAGCCGAAGATCAGCCAGATAAAGCGGCTATCGCTTTGCTTGAACGGCAAATTGAGGAGCTGCAAAGTCGCATTAAAGCAGTGCCATTTATCGATAATTACGATTTACGTTTTCGTAATTATGAAAAACGACCACACCCCACAAGCAAAGCTGTGATGTTTTGTTTAATGGATGTGTCCGGCTCGATGGATCAAGCGACTAAAGACATGGCAAAACGCTTTTATATTTTGCTTTATCAATTTTTAACCCGTAGCTACAAAAATATAGAAGTCGTTTATATTCGCCATCATACCCAAGCGAAAGAAGTCGATGAGCAAGAGTTTTTCTATTCTCAAGAAACGGGTGGCACCATCGTCTCCAGCGCATTAAAACTGATGAACGAAATCATCGCTGAACGCTATAACCCTGAAGAGTGGAATATATATGCAGCGCAAGCGTCTGATGGCGACAACTGGGCAGATGACTCACCAAATTGTGGAGAAATTTTACGTAACAAGCTTCTAAAAGCAGTACGCTACTATGCGTATATTGAAATCACAGCCCGTGCTCACCAAAGCTTATGGCGAGAGTATCAATCAATAGCGCAAACCCACGACAACTTTGCAATGCAACATATTCGTGGCGTTGAGGACATTTACCCAATTTTCCGTGAATTATTTAAAAAGAATCGTCAGCAGCAAGGCGCCGCATAGCCTTGCGAGTGAGGTAAAGTATGGCCGATAAACGTATTAGCGACGGTCCTGATTGGACATTTGATTTATTAGCAGAGTATCAAACTGAGATTGAACGGGTCGCGAAAATTTATAAACTCGATACCTACCCGAATCAAATTGAGGTGATCACTGCAGAACAGATGATGGATGCCTATTCGAGTGTGGGTATGCCAATTGGCTACAGCCACTGGTCGTATGGTAAAAAATTCATTCAAACTGAGCAAAACTATAAACGTGGGCAAATGGGCCTCGCTTATGAAATTGTTATTAACTCAGACCCGTGTATTGCCTATTTAATGGAAGAAAACACACTGCCAATGCAAGCCTTGGTTATGGCCCACGCCTGCTATGGTCACAACTCATTTTTTAAAGGTAATTACTTATTTAAGACTTGGACCGACGCCAGCTCAATCATCGACTACTTATTATTTGCAAAAAACTACATTGCCAAATGCGAAGAAAAATATGGCATTAATGAGGTCGAGAATCTCATCGACTCATGCCATGCATTAATGAATTACGGTGTGGATCGCTATAAGCGCCCACAACGTATTTCGCTTTATGAAGAACAAAAACGCCAGCAAGAGCGCGAAGATTACTTACAATCACAAGTGAATGAGCTGTGGCGCACTATTCCTACCTCGCAACAAGAGTCTAAAAAACGTGAGCGCCGTTTTCCTGAAGAACCGCAAGAAAATATTTTATATTTCATCGAAAAAAATGCCCCATTACTTGAATCATGGCAGCGTGAAGTAATCCGTATTGTGCGTAAAATTTCGCAATATTTTTATCCGCAAAAACAAACTCAAGTAATGAATGAAGGCTGGGCAACATTCTGGCATTACACCATTTTGAACCATCTGTATGATGAAGGTAAGCTCACCGATGCCTTTATGCTCGAGTTCTTACAAAGCCACACCAATGTTGTGTACCAACCGCCTTACAACAGTAATTATTATTCAGGGATTAATCCTTACGCCCTTGGTTTTAACATGATGGTTGATATTCGTCGTATTTGTGAAAACCCGACCGAGGAAGATAAAAGATGGTTTCCGGAGTATGCCGGCAGTGATTGGTTAGAAACGCTGCACTTTGCAATGCAAAACTTTAAAGACGAGAGCTTTATAAGCCAGTTCTTATCGCCAAAAATTATCCGCGATTTTAAGTTATTTACTATTATTGACCATGAAAAAGAACCCACCCTAAATGTGGGTGCAATTCATGATGAAATGGGTTATCACCAAGTACGTGAAAGTTTGTCAGCGCAATACAATTTAAGTAACCACGAACCCAATATTCAAGTTTACGATGTTGATGTTAGAGGTGACCGCTCTTTGACCTTACGCTATGTGCCACATAACAATATCCCCTTAGCAAACTCAAAAGATGAAGTATTAAAACACCTTTACAGGTTATGGGGCTTTAAGGTAAAACTGGAACAAGAGTCTTCAACAGGGGAAGTGTCACTACTGGGAGAATGCCCAAAAAGTGATGCCCGACACACTACAGAGTGAACCGAATGAATAAAAAGTTACTGGTTATCATCGATTCTGTCGACGATGCAAAAACGTCGTTATTACACGCTAAACAAAAAGCTAAAGGGGTTAAGCATATTGATATTGTTGCTTTTAGCTATGAAGACACCAGTAGCATTTTATTTTCTCTTCCGCCAGATGAAGCTTTGGCTATTCAAGATAAAGAGTTAGCGAAACTGCGTACCTCATTAAGTCCGCTAATTAATGACTATTTAGAAGTCGGTAGTTACACATTACAAACACTGTGGCACGAGAGCCCCGTGCAGTGGCTGGCTAACGAAGTAACCACCTCAGACTATGAGATGGTAATTAAAACCCGCCATATTGATGAACAAACGCAATTTAGCGAGCTTGACTGGCAGCTTATTCGATTTAGCCCGCTGCCTCTTTACCTAGCTGCTGACAACAAGTGGCGTAACAATACCAATGTACTCGCCGCGCTCGATTTAGGTAGCGAGAAAGCCACAAAATACTGTTTAAATGAAGCAATTATAAAAACCGGCCTTGCCTTCGCAGAGGATTATCAGAGCGAATTTTTTGCCTGCTATACTGTCCATGTGTCGCCTTTCTTGCGAGATTTAGGGATTGTTTTTTCTGATGAGCAGGTAACTAACGCTTATGAAAAATTACCGGTTGCGCAACGTGCACTAATTGAAGCTCATAATTTAAAAGAGCAACTCAAAATTAAAGCTGGGGTGGTTGAACAAGTTATACCTAGTGTCGCCGCAAAACTTAATGCTGATTTAGTAATTATGGGGTCAGTGGGTAACACGGGCATAAAAGGGCATTTAATCGGTAATACCGCTGAGAAGGTCATGAAACTGTTAAAAACAGATATTCTCGTATTACCACCAATTGGAGTGTAAAAAAGGGTGAAGTTTCGCCCTTTTCCGTTAAGTTATAAATCTGAATACGCTGTAACTTTATTACGGCCGTTTTCTTTAGAGTGATATAAAGCTTTATCTGCAGCTTCAACCCACTTTTCATAACGATCGAACTTTTCGTCAAAACAAGCAAAACCAATACTGACGGTTAACTGAATTTGTTTTTCACCAAAATAAATTGACGAGTTCTCAATCATTGAACGCAGACGTTCAGCAAAAATATGCGCACCATCGAGATCAGTATCCAGTAAAGTTACTGCAAACTCTTCGCCACCATAGCGACCTGCCAAATCAGTTTCACGTAATGTTTTTCTAAGTAAATCAGCAATGTGACGCAGCGCTTCATCACCGCCACGGTGACCGTGTTCATCATTGACCTTTTTAAAGTGGTCAATGTCAAACATTAATAAGGTACTGCAGCCGCCACTGCGTACGATACGCATATACTCTTTACGCAGTTTTTCTTCCCAATATCCCCTATTCGTTAATTTTGTAAGGGCATCAGTTCGACTCATTTGCTCAAGCTTACTATTGGCTTCTTCTAGCTCTTTTTTATTTACCGCTTCATCGGTTACATCATAAATAATGATACAGATATGAGACACTTCACCAGTGGTCGTGGTTAAAGGAATAAAGGTAGCATTTTGATACATATGATCCGCTTTACCAGTAATTGGGCGGTAATTTTTAAAGCGGAAAATATAAGGCTGCTGCTCCCAGATAGTAAAAGAGCGATTATTTAAAATGAACACTGACTCTGATTTACTACGGAACCATTTCTCGTCTATTGACGGAAACAAATCAAACAAATCTTTGTCTTTCACGGCACTTGGTAACAAGCCTGAATGGTTTTCCATAAACCCATTCCAAATGCAGACTTTGTAGTCTCTATCAAGCACCACAAGACCTACATCAACAGTATTAAACATATCCATTAACCAATGGAGTTCATTCATATTAAAATCAGATGCAGGCATAGTTTAATCTTCTAGTAAATAAGCGACTTTGTATTTTAAGGTTTTGAGCGAATCCTCAGTAAATAGCAGCATTAAATCACAATTAATATTATGATTTTCGATGCCATAGCTGATCTCAATCGCCAGCGTTCGTTGCCAGCGAGATTTATTAGCCTTTACCAAATCAGACACATCACAATGTTGACCCAGAACCACAGGGTGCCCTTGACTAAAGCGCATATCAAGCTGCTTTGAAAGACCACTTAAAATAGCCCCGATCAGAATATTGCTCACATCCATTAGCAACTCAAGCTCAATCTTGTTGTTAAGCTCACCTTCGTAATTCATGAGTGACGCAATTTCTTTAAAGCTTGAGTCATTTAACAGCAGCAAAGCTTCACCAGAAACACCGCCGCCTATAAAGCCTTGGCAAACTCCAGAGGTAGTCGCATTGGCATCAATAGAACGCAGTGCCATGTCTAGTTCATTAACTTCTAGGATATTAACATTCGGGATAGGCAACTTTACAAACACATTCAGTAAGCGTGCAAGCAAGTCCCCTGCTTGTCCCATTGCAACATTGGTAAGCTCTTGATAGATATCACGTACATCGGGGTCAACTTGTTCGCCCAGCCGGTGTGATAGACGCTCACGCATGGCTTTGTCTTTAATACCATGATGTTCAATGATATTAGCAAGCTTTTCTGCAGAGCAAGGTTTTTGAATAAAATCAATGGCGCCTAACTCAAGCACACGTTGATGAGCATTAGGTTGGATATCACCTGAAACAACCACAGTAAGCACATGAAGATCTTGGTCTTGAATGGCTTGAAGTACTTCATAGCCATCCATTTCAGGCATATTTAAATCAAGAAATAGTATTTCAGGCTGAATTTTTTTGATTTGCTCAATACAGTGCACACCGTCTTCAGCAAACTCAATTTTAATATCCCAATCATCGGGTAAAGAGCGTGCTAATTGCCGACGAGCTAACTTTGAATCATCACAAACTAATACCGATGTTGACATATACTCTCTCTAAACCCACACTTTTTTACTAGCCATCTTTAAGAGTGCTAACTTTATTCTTATTTTAATTCATAAAAAATAGCGGCACGGACACATGTTAATCAAACTGCTCGTTTTTTACAATTTTAAATTAGAGTAAACCTTGGAGCAATTAGATGAGTATAATACACTCAGCTTAAATGCGTTAATTTGAAGGAATTATATTATGTTACGCCCACTTATTTTTGCACTCAGTGCAGTTTGTACGTTTAGTTACGCAAATGACTTACCAGAAAATAGTCTTGATGCTGGTAAGGTATCAGCTCAGTCAAAGCCTGTTACCCTACTAGGACAAGGGGTTGAAGTCGGTCAAAAAGCACCTAATTTTAAAGTAGTAGATGATAGCTTTACACCTGTCACATTAGACAATTATCAAGGTCAAGCTGTTTTGCTTAGTGTTGTACCAAGCTTGGATACAGGGGTGTGTAGCATTCAAACCAAACACTTTAATGAAAAAGTAGCTGCTGAGTACCCGAACATAGCTATGCTCACATTAAGTGCTGATTTACCGTTTGCACAAAAACGTTTCTGTAAAGCAGAAAATATCGACAAAGTCGTCACCTTATCTGATTCTGTATGGCGTGACTTTGGTAAGAACTACGGCTTAATTATCAAAGATATGGGCTTATTAACTCGTGCAGTATTTGTGCTCGATAAAGAACATAACATCGTTTACAAGCAACTAGTCGATAACCTCTCAAAAGAGCCTGATTACGACGGTGCTATTGCCGCATTGAAGAAACTGTAATATCAGAAGACAGTTAAACAGATACAAAAAAACCGCCCTGAGGCGGTTTTTTTATTAATGAATCTAAAAGGTTAATTAACCTAATAGCTCACCAAGTTGTTGGCTAACAGCTTCAACAGCTTGGGTACCGTCTAGTTTATGGTACTGAGTGTTGCCTGCTTTTGCTTCAGCTTGGTAATAATCAACTAATGGCTTAGTTTGGTCGTGGTAGATACCTAAACGCTTACGTACTGTTTCTTCAGTATCGTCATCACGAATGATTAGGTCTTCACCTGTAATGTCATCTTTACCATCAACTTTAGGTGGGTTATAAACTACGTGATAAACACGACCAGAACCTGGGTGTACACGACGACCGCCCATACGCTCAACGATAATTTCGTCAGCAACGTCAAATTCAATAACGTGATCAACCACCACACCATTCTCTTTCATTGCATCAGCTTGAGGAATAGTACGCGGGAAACCATCTAGTAAGAAACCTTTTTCGCAATCTGGTTTAGCGATGCGCTCTTTAACTAGACCAATAATAATTTCATCAGATACTAATTGACCTGCATCCATTACTTTTTTAGCTTCAAGACCAAGTGGTGTACCTTCTTTGATTGCTGCACGCAGCATATCGCCCGTAGAAATTTGTGGAATACCGTATTTGTCCATCAAAAACTGAGCTTGAGTACCTTTACCTGCACCCGGCGCGCCCAAAAGAATAATGCGCATATCATTGTCCTCTGTGTGATACTAATCTTAAAAATGGTCGATCAGTGGAGTTTTGTTCTTAGAGCCTGAATTCTTCCACAACTGAGGCTATACCTCAAGTAACTTATACCAATTGCCTATATTAGCAGCAATAAAAAAGGGAGCACTGCTCCCTTTTCCAACTCATTCAGCTAAAACGCTTATTTGCTTAAATCTAGCATAAGCTTGTTCAAGCGAGTTACAAAGCCAGCAGGGTCTTTTAGAGTACCGCGCTCTGCTAATAATGCTTGGTCAAGCAGGACATGTGACCACTGGCTGAACTTGTCTTCATCTTGCTCAACGTTTAAGTGTTTAACAAGCTGATGCTCTGGGTTAAGCTCAAAAATAGGCTTTTGCTCAGGCACAGTTTGACCAACAGATTCCATTAACTTTTGCATTTGTGAACTCATATCGTGTTCATCGGCAACAACACATGCTGGAGAATCAGTTAGACGGTGCGTAAAGCGCACATCTTTCACGCTGTCGCCAAGTGCTGACTTAATACGTTCAACTAGACCAGCTACTTCTTTTTCTGACTCTTCTTGCGCTTTTTTGGTTTCTTCGTCATCCATGTTGCCTAAATCTAAGTCACCACGGGTGATTGACTGGAATGATTTTTCGTTGAACTCTGTTAAGTAGCTCATCATCCACTCATCAACACGGTCGCTTAATAGCAATACTTCGATGCCTTTCTTACGGAAGATTTCTAAGTGTGGTGAGTTTTTCGCTGCAGCAAATGAGTCAGCAACCACATAATAGATCTTATCCTGCTCTGGCTTCATACGTTCGATGTATTGTTCAAGCGATACATTTTGCGTGCTTTCGTCAGTATGTGTAGAAGAGAAACGCAGTAGCTTAGCAATGGCTTCTTTATTTGCCATATCCTCAGCTGGACCTTCTTTTAACACCTGACCAAACTCGTTCCAGAACGTTTGGTAATCTTCTTCACGGTTTTTCGCCATACGCTCAAGCATTTTAAGTACGCGTGATGTACAACCTTTACGGATCGCTTGCGTTACTTTGTTGTCTTGTAAAATTTCACGCGACACGTTAAGTGGTAAGTCGTTTGAGTCAAGTAGACCTTTCACAAAGCGTAAATAACTTGGCATAAACTGCTCTGCGTCATCCATGATGAAAACGCGTTGCACATACAGTTTTAAACCAGTTTGACGGTCACGATTCCATAAATCGAATGGTGCTTTTTTCGGGATGTATAACAAGCTTGTATATTCAGTTTTACCTTCAACCTTGTTGTGAGCCCAGCTTAGTGGCTCTTCCCAGTCATGACCAATGTGCTTATAAAACTCTTTGTACTCTTCATCTGTTACTTCTGACTTATCGCGAGTCCAAAGTGCAGTTGCGCGGTTAATACCTTCCCACTCGCCCGGCTGCGCTGGGATTTTCTCACCATCAGGGCCTTCAGATTCAGGTACTTCTGCTTTATACATTTCAACTGGAATAGAAATATGGTCTGAGTATTTAGTTACGATGCTACGTAAACGGTACTCATCAGCAAATTCTTTCTCATCTTCACGTAAGTGTAGAATGATTTCGGTACCGCGTGTTGGCTTGTCAATCTCTTGTAATGTGTACTCGCCTTCACCTGCAGATTGCCATTCAATACCTTGGCTTTCACCTGCTTTACGAGTACGCACGGTTACTTTATCTGCAACGATAAATGCAGAGTAAAAACCAACACCAAATTGACCAATCAATTGTGAATCTTTGCTTTGGTCGCCTGTTAGGTTTTGGAAAAATTCTGCGGTGCCTGATTTTGCAATGGTACCCAGTGAATTGATCACATCTTCACGGCTCATACCAATACCGTTATCAGTAATGGTTACCGTGTTTGCTTCTTTATCGGCACTAATACGTACTTTTAGATCTGCATCGTTTTCGTATAAATCGCCATTAGAAAGCGCTAGGAAACGTAATTTATCTGCCGCATCTGACGCGTTTGATACCAGCTCACGTAGGAATATCTCTTTATTAGAATAAAGAGAATGAATCATCAGGTTTAATAGTTGTTTGACTTCTGTTTGAAAGCCTAATGTTTCTTTTTGTGCTGCAGTCATTGTGTAAATCTCCAATTAACAAAGTGTCTAATCTGCACTATGACTCATATATGGGGCAGGCTTTTGGAACTTCAAGGCAAAAAATTAAATTAGCGGGTAAATTCGGGGGCTAACTACAAAAAAGCCTGCATAAAGCAGGCTTTTGATACCATATCAGGTATTAGTTTTGATTTACGGCGCGTCGTCCGCTAAATGCGTGCATCAATGTCATACCATCGAGCAAGTCGAGCTCTCCACCGACAGGGACACCGTGAGCAATACGAGATGCACCAACCTGATACTTATGACAAAGCTCAGCAATGTAGTGAGCAGTGGTTTCACCTTCAACACTTGGATTGGTTGCGAGGATCACCTCATTAATACCGCCTTGTTGCAACTTGCTTTCAAGGATATCAAGGCCAATTTCTTTTGGTCCTATACCATCAATTGGCGACAAGTGACCCATTAAAACAAAGTAAAGCCCTTGATATTGACCGGTTTGCTCAATAGCGAGTACGTCGGTTGGTGACTCAACCACACACAGTAAACCACTATCTTGGCGTTTAACACTTGAACAAATATCGCACACAGCTTGCTCTGTGAAAGTGCGACAAGATTGACAATGCCCTACTTCATCCATTGCTTTGGTTAATGCATGGCCAAGTTGCTTACCACCTTGACGGTCACGCTCAAGCAAATGAAAAGCGATACGCTGTGCCGACTTTGGGCCTATGCCCGGCTGGCATCTTAGCGCTTCAATTAGTTGTGTTAAACTAGGAGATAGTTGCATACAAGATCACTTAGAATGGCATTTTCATACCTGGTGGTAATTGCATACCGCCAGTTACTTTACTCATGCGCTCTTGTGTTTCTTCTGCAACACGACGTACTGCATCGTTACACGCTGCCGCTAGTAAATCTTCGATCATGTCTTTGTCGTCTTCCATTAGGCTTTCATCTAATTCAACACGACGTACATTGTGGTTACCAAGCATAGTTACTTTAACTAGGCCTGCACCTGCTTCACCTACAACTTCAAGGTTTGCGATTTCTTCTTGGGCTTTTTGCATGCGCTCTTGCATTTGCTGCGCTTGCTTCATCATGTTACCCATTCCACCTTTAAACATAACTGTCTCTCTTTCTAAACTACTTTAATTGGCATGAAGATAAGGGCTATTGCAACTAATTACAATGCCTGAATACTGTTTTCATCGATTATAGCGCTAAATAACTGTTGAAATTGCACTATATTTTCATCGCTATTTATTACATCAATCGCTTGTTGATGACGACCCGCATCAATTTTTTGTTGAATCAAATACGGTGAATCAATTACGCCATCAGCAAACTCGATACTAAGCTCTACATTATGACCATAAATTTCACTTAATGCAGCATTGAGCTTTTGTCTAAGCACTGCACTGTCTAAATGGCGCTGTGATGAGTCAACTTCAATGTGTAACTGATTATTCTGCTTGGTAAAGATCGAATGCAGCGCAAATTGGCGCATGCGGCCACCAAGTCCCATACGCTTTATTAAATACGCCCACTCGTCTTGTTCGTGTGCAAATTTAATACTGCTGATCGGGCTTTCAAAATCATCTGGAACCGGAATACTGGCTTCTTCAGCTACTGGCTCTGGCGCTTTTTGCGGGTTAATTTGCTCAAGCAATTCAGGCGCTAGGTTTTCAGTGATTGTTTGATGCTTTTCTCGAAAATCGACTTTTTTTACTTTATTGCTGCTCTCCCCCGTCTGCTGGGGGATGGGCTTTTTTACTTCAGCAGCCATTGCTTGCTGCTGAGGCTGAGTATTGGTCGTGGCTGTGCTTTGTTGCGCTGGCGGTTCTAATGTTGGCTTAGCTTCAGGCTGTTGTTCTGCTTTAACATTCGTTTGCGTTGCCGCACCACTTAAGCGACCAGCACCTGAGATATTGCGGTCTTGTAAAATACGAGCAATGGCCGATTGCGCCTGACTTTGCTGTTGTTGCAATTGTGCGGGTGCAGTTTGCTGTTGCTGGGACGCAGGTGCTTCATTTGCGCTAAAGCCCTGATCATAAGCGCTATTCATCACATCATCATATTGCGCAGCAAGTGATGAATCCATTTGTGCATCGTACTCATCCATATAGTCTTGCGAAGAATAGTCAGATGTAGAGTACTCTGGTGAAGAATAATCAGCTGCTGGAATGTGCTCTGAGCTACTCTGCTGTTGTGGCGCTGGTTTGACTTCAGTTTCAGCTGGCTGAGCGGATTGCTGAGGCTGTTGATTAACATTAGGCTGCTCTACTGCTGTTGCTTCAACTTGCTGGGCAGGCTCATGGCTATGTGCTGTTTCTGCTTTGGCTGCTTGAATAGGCTCAGCTTCAACTTGTGTTGGCTGAGGCTCTGAAGGCACAGAAGTTGTATGCACTGAACTTTGTGCTACTGATGCTTGCTCTGAAGCTGCTTGCTCACGTTGCGCCGTTGATTTTTTTAAAATATCACGTAGTGCTCCGGCACCACTTGGTTTAACCTGCTGCTGGGTATTCGTGGGTGTTTGGTTTTGTGCAAATTGCGTTGGTTGAAATGCGAGCAGTCGCAACATGATCATTTCAAAACCAAGTTTAGCATCGGGTGCCCATTGCAAATCCTTTTTACCATTTAATAGCAACTGGTAATACACCTGCATTTGCTGTGCATCAGTTGTTTGTGCCACCTGCTCAATAAATTCACGGTTAGTCTCATCAAGTGCCGCAGCACTAGGCACGAGTTGCACAAGCTGAATAAGGTGCGTCAGGGCGATTAAATCGTCGAGCAAGGCTACAAAGTTAGGGTTTCGGCTAACCACTGCTTTTACTTCTTGAAGTAATGCATCGCCATCTTGGCACAGTAACGCTGCTAACATGGTTTGGCTATATTGGGTATCCATTAAGCCAAGCATAGTTTGCACTGCTTGATGATTAATATTGCCATTGGTTTGCGCAATTGCTTGGTCTGTAAGACTCAGTGCGTCACGCATACTACCATCAGCTGCTTTCGCTAAAATTGACAGCGATTTATCATCAAAACTTAGCTGTTCTTGATTAAGAACATGGGCAAGCTGATCATGAATTTCTGATTGCGACAATGCATTTAAATTAAACTGTAAGCAACGCGATAAAATCGTCACGGGCAGTTTTTGCGGATCGGTTGTCGCTAATAAAAACTTCACATGCTCTGGTGGCTCTTCCAATGTTTTTAGTAATGCATTGAAACTATGCTTTGACAGCATGTGAACTTCGTCGATTAGGTATACCTTGTAACGACCACGTGTTGGCGCGTATTGAACGTTATCAAGGATTTCGCGGGTATCTTCTACTTTGGTTCGTGATGCCGCATCGATTTCTAACAAATCAATATAGCGACCAGCTTCAATGTCAGTACAGCTTGAACATTGGCCGCACGGCTCAGCAGAGATACCCTTATCGCAGTTGAGGCTTTTTGCGAATATTCGTGCGATGGTTGTTTTACCCACCCCACGAGTTCCAGTAAAGAGATAGGCATGATGGAGTCTATTTTGTGTTAATGCATTAACCAATGCCTGTTTAACATGAGACTGCCCCACTAACTCGTGAAAGGTTTGTGGTCGCCATTTCCTTGCTAGAACCTGATAACTCATTAATTATTCGCCTTCGAATTCAACCAACTTTAAGATTTTGATGCCCATATCAGCAACACGTTGTTCACCACCAAGCTCAGGTAAAGATACAACAAATGCGGCATCCGTTGCATTACCACCCAGTTTTGCAACTAATTTTGCTGTTGCTTCAATTGTGCCACCTGTGGCAAGTAAGTCATCTACTAATAACACTTTATCACCAGAAACGATAGCGTCTGTATGAAGTTCAAGCGTATCTTCACCATATTCTAATTGGTAGTTTTGTGAAATCACTTCGCGAGGAAGTTTGCCTGGTTTACGAACTGGAATAAATGGAATACCAAGAGCATAAGAAAGTGGCGCACCAAAAATAAAACCACGAGATTCAGTACCAATGATTTTAGTAAAACCTTGGTCTTTATATGCCGCAATAAAGCTGTCTATCGTTGCTTTAAATGCCTCAGCGTTAGCCATTAAAGTTGTTACATCGCGGAACATAATGCCCGGCTTAGGGTAATCAGCGATCGTTGCAATGCTCTGTTTGATGAGCGTTGAAGTTGCTTGAGTCATAATTATACTGCTCAAAAAGTTTATCTAACAAAGCTCGAGAGTATAACATCACCTTAGTGGAAAGTCGGTAGCAAGTTTCGAAATTAATCACCTAACTACAACAAAAAAGGCTGCATGGTGCAGCCTAGTGTCTTAAATTTGCTTACGCAGATTAAGATAAAGATGTGATCCAACCCAGAATAGCGTTAAGACAGCCAATGCCACCGAATACAGCTAAAAACGCAATGAAATAAGTTGCATTGAACGGATCTTTAAAGTCTTTATCATTCGACATAGTTACTACCTTTATTTAAGCACGACAAAATAAGGCGGACATAATAGTCGAACTGCCCTCATCAATAAAGGGGTTTAGCCGATTTTTAAACCAATGTATTAGTAACTACGATACCACGCTCTACCATGGCACTTAAGGTATTGAGCGCTCCCTGATAAAGCTGCTCTTGGCTAAATTGAGGAGCATGCTCTGCAACTACTTGGCATACATCATTTAAGTTTATACCTGGCTGAGATTCAATAATATTAAGTAGTAATGCGGTCATCGCATTTGTTGATAAAAACTGCACTTCGTCATCGCCATCCCGATATACCACAAAGTAGCTTGCCTCAGCTGCGGGCTCACTCGGCTGGTTATCGACACTGATGGTATGAACTGGGAAGCTATAACTCAAATTACGAGCCAGTGAACTTAAATATAATTGGGAACTTGTCACTTGATGAGCCGATAAGCCAACTTCATTTACAAGTTTTTTAGCAACCGACACATCTAGCTCAACCCACTCATAATGAGCCAGTTCTAACATGAACGCAGGATCATCACTTTGCATTTCATAGTCATTAGCAAGAAAGGCCAAAAACTCGCCTGCTATATCTAAAAAATAAGGAGATTTACAGTTGTGCTGACTGAAAAATTGCCTAACGAGTCTGTGCCAAGCTTGCTCTGAATATAAACTTTTAAGTACTGGATATGCAGAGCTGACAAAACCATCCACATTATTAAAAAATAAATCGCGGTAAATCGCCATGCGACGCTCTTCAACATCACTAGGCTTAGCATTATTCTCAGGGTCGCGAATATGCGCCATAAACGCTTGTTGTACTTGCGTAAAATGATTATGCACTGTGTTTCACCGTTACTTGGTTTTGCTTATTGGCTGCGTGCTGCAAGGCTTCAATAGTTTTCAGCTCAGCTAATAACTCAGCCATAGGTGGAATATTAAAGTCACGCTCTAACAAAGTAGGAAAAACTCCATGAACTGCGTAGGCTTTTTCAAGCAATTGCCAAACAGGATCGATGACTGGCGCACCATGGGTATCAACGAGTAAATCTTCAGCCTCAGTGTAATGGCCCGCAACATGCCCATAAGCGATACGTTTAGTTGGTAATGCTGCTAAGAATTGCTCAGCATCATAACCATGATTAATAGAGTTTACATAGATATTGTTTACATCAAGCAATAGTTGGCAATCAGCTTCCTCTAAAACTGCATTAGTAAACTCAAGTTCAGTCATTTGCTGCCCAGGGGCACCGTAGTAAGATACATTTTCAATAGCAATTGGCTGTTCAAGAATATCTTGTACTTGTCTGATCCGCGAGGAGACATGCTTAATTGCATCTTCAGTAAACGGAATAGGCATCAAATCGTACATCTGCCCTTCGCCCGAACAGTAGCTTAAGTGCTCACTAAACAAACGAATATTATGCTCTTTAAAGAAGGCTTTAAGTGATTTCACAAAGTCAATATCAAGCGCTGCAGGTGAGCCGATCGATAACGATAAACCATGACAAACAAAGGCATGCTGCTCGGTTAGCTGTTTAAATTGTTTACCAAAACGCCCGCCTAGCTTTAGCCAGTTTTCTGGTGCAACTTCTAAAAACTCAATGGGTTTAGGAACATCGATGAGCATTTCATCAAGCATTTCCCGGCGTAAACCTAAGCCAATTTGCCCGAAATCAGCTACTGATTCTTTTAACATACTACCTCCTACTAAAAAGGGCCATTACGGCCCTTTCAAAAGCTAAATGAGCGCTTAGTGGTTAGAGCCACATTTACCTTCGCCACACTTACCTTCTTTAGCTGCTTTTTTGTCTGCGCCACATTTACCTTCGCCGCACTTACCTTCTTTAGCTGCTTTTTTGTCTGCACCGCATTTACCTTCGCCGCACTTACCTTCTTTAGCTGCTTTTTTATCTGCACCGCATTTACCTTCGCCGCACTTACCTTCTTTAGCTGCTTTTTTATCTGCACCGCATTTACCTTCGCCGAACTTACCTTCTTTAGCTGCTTTTTTATCTGCGCCGCATTTACCTTCGCCGCACTTTCCTTCTTTAGCTGCTTTTTTGTCGCCGCCGCATTTACCTTCGCCGCACTTACCTTCTTTTTCAGCTTTTTTATCGCCACCACACTTACCTTCGCCACATTTACCTTCAGCGGCATCTAGCTGATAACCAGCTTGCATTTGCTGAAATTCAAATGGGTTAGCGTTAGCATCAGTGGCTGCAAAACTTGACGCACCAACTACAACCGCACCTAATGTTAATGCAATTGAATTTTTCTTAACTGTGTTCATTATCGACTCTCTTTTTTATAAAGGGTTATTAAACAAGACCTGCGAACTGAAAATTACTTTCAAAATTACTAAATTATTTTCTGAAACCGATGATAAAGCAAATTACGATTTATCAAATATAGAATAGCAGGTAGAATACGCGTCCAATTTTTATTAAGTATACAGGTATCATGCGACTAGTTTTAGCACCAATGGAGGGAGTTGTCGATTTCAAAATGAGACAGCTACTCACTGATTTAGGTGGATTTGATTTATGCGTTACAGAGTTTGTTCGTGTCGTTGAAGACACACTACCCGAGCGTGTATTTCATCGTTATTGCCCTGAATTAAAAGCCGGTGGTTATACCCGTGCTGGAATACCAGTGCGGATTCAATTACTAGGCCAAGTTCCTAATGCATTGGCTGAAAATGCAGTCAAGGCAATACGCTTAGGATCTCATGGTATCGACTTAAATTTTGGCTGCCCAGCAAAAACTGTTAATAAAAGTAAAGGTGGTGCTGTACTTTTGAAAGATCCTGAGCACATGTACGAAATAATCAAAGCCGTACGTGATGCGGTTGATCCACGTCATGAGGTCAGTGCAAAAATCAGACTAGGGTTTGATGACGATAGCAACAGCCAAGAAATTGTTGATGCTGTTGTCAGTGCGGGTGCATCAAGTCTTGCTATTCATGCAAGAACTAAAAGAGATGGATATAATCCACCGGCATATTGGGAAAAGATCCCTCCGTTAATAAAAAATAAAAACATTGCTGTGGTTGCTAATGGTGAAATTTGGCAAGTTGAAGATGCATTGCTGTGTCAAAAACGCAGTCATTGCCAAGACTTAATGCTTGGTCGTGGTGCTCTAGCAATGCCTGATTTAGCTAAGCAAATAAAAGCACATGTCGAAAATGAGCAGTACACTCCGATGCTTTGGGAGCATGTGATTTACCATATTATTCACTCTTCTATGCATCAAGATGAAAGCAAGTGTGAGAAATATTTTGCTTCTCGAACCAAGCAGTGGCTTGGATACCTAAAACACCAGTACCCACAGGCCAACGCACTTTTTGATGAGATTAGGCGTTTAAAAGCCAAAAATGAAGTTGCAGATGTACTTAGAAAGTATGCCAAAGCGCCGAGTATTGATGCAAATCATAACTAGCTAACTTGTTTTGTTTGATAATGTCAGTATTGCCCACTTGGAATAAACGCGATGAACAATACTGAAATTCAAACAAAGTTATCTGCAGAACTTGCGCAGGTTAGACAACGTTTACTCGATATGCTAACTAATTCTGATCAAGGCTATCACCAACAATTGCTTTCGCAGTTAAGCGAAACCCCTCCTGCAGATTGGCTAGAATTAACCTCAAATAAGCTGGGTCCTGAATATCAAATTTTAATTTCTAGACTCGAAAAGCTAGAGGCAGCGTTATGCCAAATAGACATTGGGCAATATGGCTATTGTTGTGATTGCGAAGAAAAAATTGATGATGAACGCTTATTAGCAGACCCTGCTAGCCAACGCTGTAGAAGCTGCGCTCCTTAGAGCGCAGCAAGGTATTATGAAGAAAATATAAAGCTCGTTGCAGGATGAAGTATAATATCTTCGATAAGCCAATCAGCTTCTTGTTTCGTCACCCCCAAACGCTTTATTAGATTTACTCGCGCTTGCTGTTCACTCCAAGTGTGATAATGAATACCAAGATCTGTTTCCATCATCACTAACCAAAAATACTGCTCGCCCGCTGATAACTCGCGCTTACTTTGTAAAGGGTCTCGATATTCTAGCTGCCAGTCAAGACCCGCCATATTCTCATCTTGACTAAAAAACTGCATCACTAGAGGAGTACTGTGTGAGGTCGGTAAATGAAACGCCACATTGTGTATCGCTATTTGCTTTAATTGAGACTGAATATTGCTCAGCCACGTCAGAGGAGGTTGCGTTTTCGCTCCAAAGTAATTCAACTTGCTCTGGTACCAATCTTTACCATTTGCAAGCCCCACTAAACCTAACTTGCTACGTGGTGTGTATTGAGATAAATATTGTTCAAGCTTTGAAAGTGCTGAGTATACCACTTCATCATCATTATTATTTAGGTGGTTTTGCACCATTGAATGTAACAACTTAAGCTCAATTTTATTTAGTTTTAAACTACTTTCCTCTGCTTGCATTAATTGTGTTTGTACTAATTCCAACCACGTAGCTAATTTTTGAGCAGAATAATCTTTTTTATTAATAGCACGACTAACAACATCGCGCTGCTCTGGCCAAACAAAATAACGTTCTGGATAACGCTCAGCGATGATCAGGTAATTTAATTGCGCCTGTTGCGATTCATCTAGCGCGATACTTTTCAAGCCTTGATAATTGAGGTGACGAGCTTGTAAATACTCGTTCGAAAAAGGCCAACTTGTTACCGAATCTGAGCTTGATTGATTAGATAGTAAGTTATTTATGTTACTGAGTGCTTGCTGGCCTTCATCAAAGTGATTGAAACGAGGAGGTTGCTCTGAGCAAGCTGTTATCATCACACTTGCGACAAGTAAAAATACGATCTGTCTTAGCATTATAAAATTCCATAAAAAAAGCCCCAGAGGGGCTTTTTAATTTAAAACAACATCAATTAGATTTTCACGCCATTACGGTTCGCTTTATCTTTGATGAAGGTTGACCAGCTCTTCGCGAATTTACGCGTACGCGGATCGTCCATTGCTTTAGTGATAGCGTTATAAGCTTGCTTGTACTTCTCTTGGTAGTAATAAGCTTCAGCTAAGTCAGAGTAGATAGTTCCTTTTTTATCAGAACCTAACTCTAACGCCTTGTTCAAACGAACAACGGCTGCACTATAGTTTTGCGATTGTAAAAGTAATGAACCTGCTTTGCGGTAAAGCTCTGCATCGTCATCAAATTTAGCCGCTTCTTCATAGTATTTAGCTGCTTTCTCAATATCTTTTGAGCGGTGGTAGTTAGATGCCACTGCACTGATATTTTGCTTATTACGCTTAACTTTATTTTCGTTAATTGCCTTTTCAAGCACAACTGCTGCTTTGTAAGGAATATCGTTTAACGAATAGAAGTTAGAAAGTACTTTGTATTCAACTTCATTTTCAAAATAGCCATTTTTATAGGCAACTTCCATGGTCGCAAGACCTTTCTTGAAGTCTTCGGTTTGTAGGTAATATTTACCTAAACCAACCCAGGCTTTTTTGTCTTCAGGCCAAACACGAACAATCTCTTCAGCTACTTCTACCATGTTTTTGTACTGTTTAAGTTCAAAATAGGCAGCAAGCTTTAATTGGTAAGAGGCTTTAGCAGGCTCTTTTGCCAATTCGATTGCTTTGTTTGCAGCAGGAAGTACGTCTTTATAAAGTTTTAACTCGTAGTTTGCTTGTGCAATACGTGTATAAACTTTGTCGTCTTCCTCACCTGTGAAGTCCATCCAAGCTGCATAAGCTTCTTTTGCTTTTGCATATTGCTCTGTACCTGCGTACATGTCACCTAATAGTTTTAGGCCTTGCTCTTGGTCAGCAAAGTTTAAAACATCAGGTTTAACAGCTGCTTGAATGTGCTTGATAGCTAACTGGTACTGCTCTTTTTGAGCGTACATTTGACCTAAATAACGGTCAACAGTTGCTCTGTCGAAGTCATCCGATGCATCAATTTCTTTAAGCAATGCAATGGCTTCGTCAAGCTTTTCTTCATTGTACAAGTCAAACGCTTTAATTACTTTCTTACCAACGCGCTCACCCATAACTTTAGTTTTTGCTTTTTTACGCGCTTCAATTTTCGCGTAGTCTGGCGCCGCTAAAGCAGGTGCAGTAAATACCACACCCGAAAGTGACATAAGAAGCGCAAGAGCAGTTACTTTAGATAAATTTCTCATTACTCGCCTCCTTAGTTGCCTTGATTAAGTTTAAAGTCTAGTTGTACTTGAAGACCAAATTGTTTTTGTGGCTTACCATCAATAACTTTAGGACGGTATTTCCACTTAGATAACGCTCGCTTAGCTTCGCGGTCGAAGATACGTTTAGGATCTGCATCGATCACTTCGATATCTTCTACACCACCTACTTCGTTGATAGTGAATGAAAGTTGAACCCAACCTTCTTTACCATCACGCGCTGCTTGCGTTGGGTATTTTGGTTCAATACGAACGATAGGTGTAGCATCACCATCACGTCCAAATGCACCAGGACCACTTAGGCCACCAGCTGTGCTTCCCACATCGATGCTTGGCATATTAAATGACAAACCACCAGTATTTGGGTTGCTGTTTTCCGGCTGAGGCGGCTGCGGTTTAGGCGGCTGCTTTGGCGGTGGCGGAGGCGGAGGCGGAACACGCTTCCTCTCCTGCACCTTAGATTCAGGCGGATTCGTCATAATTTCGACTACAATCTGTTCTTTTTGTTCAGTCGCACGATCAGCTCCACCGGAGATGAGGTACGCCATGAAGTAGAACAAGCCGAAAGTAACTGCCCCACCTGCAATCAGTGAAAACAGAAAACGAATCATTACTGATCTCCAGCTATTGAAATTTTAAGGTTATCACCCGTCGCTTTGATCTGGTCCATAACTTTAACTACTACGCCGTGTTTTGCTTCTTTATCAGCTTGCAAAATTACAACTTCAGTAGGTTGTTCTGCTAATAAACTTTCAAGTTTAGCTGATACACGCTCAACGTCTACTTGTTGTTTATCAATCCAGATTGCACCGTCAGCACGGATAGCAACAAAAATGTTTGCATTTTTTTGCTTCGTAGCTGCAGCTGCTTTAGGTTTATTGACTTCGATACCAGCCTCTTTAACGAACGATGTAGTTACGATAAAGAAAATAAGCATGATAAATACGATGTCAAGCATTGGCGTCATGTCAACCGCTGCTTCTTCTTCTTCACGAAAACGTTGTTTACGTGCCATATTTAATTCTCTCTCTAGTGATGAGGCATGCTATCTACAAGTTTAGCTTTCGCCATTCTCGCTCTTGCCTCAAGGCGTGAGCTAAAGAATACTCCAGATAGTGCCGCAACCATTCCAGCCATTGTTGGGATTGTTGCCATTGAAATACCTGATGCCATTAAACGTGCGTTACCAGTACCTTGAGTAGCCATGGTTTCGAAAACCGCGATCATACCCGTTACAGTACCTAGTAAGCCGATTAAAGGACAAACAGCTACTAATGTCTTAATCAACAACATACGCTGATCTAATTTTTCAGACGCTTCAGAAATCCATGCTTCACGGATTCTGTGTGCGTACCAAGACGTAGTGTCTTGGCGGGCATCCCACTGAGCTACGATATCCTTCGTCATACGAGGAAACTCAGCTAGTAGGAACCAATAGCGCTCAATCATTAAAACCCACATAAGAAAGAGTGCTATCGCGACCACGTATAAAACCTGGCCGCCTGTGCCAACAAAATCCCTGATAGATTCCCAGATCTCCATCAGGACTAGCATTAGGCTTTCTCCTTCTCCGCGTGAGCAGCGATAATACCAGCGCTTTGCTCATCAAGGACATGTAAAACCGACTTACTACGACCCGCAACAATTGAGTGAAGTAGGATAAGTGGTAGAGCTGCAATTAGACCTAGCGCAGTAGTAACAAGTGCTAGAGAGATGTTACCAGCCATGATCTTCGGATCACCTGTACCGAACAATGTGATTGTTTGGAACGTTAGGATCATACCGATAACCGTACCTAGTAGACCTAGTAATGGAGCGATTGCTGCCAAGATCTTGATGATGTTGATACCAGCTTCGATGCGAGGCGTTTCACGTAGAATTGCTTCGTCAAGTTTAAGCTCAAGGTTTTCAACGTCTTGATTCTTGTTGTCAGCGTAAACCTTAAGAATACGACCCAGTGGGTTGTTTGTATTCGGAGTAGAAAGGTTTTTAAGCTGGCTCTTAATCTTAGTGCTAGTAAGCGCAAGATCAATGAAACGAACGATGAAGATAAGTAGACCAACAACAAGTAATACTGTGATGATGTAACCTACTTCAGCACCTTGCTCGTAGTATTCCATTAACGATTTCTTCTGTGTGTTGATACGTAAGATCGCGCCGCGAGTCGGGTCGATGTATACGCCAGCGTAGTTATCTGCAGAAGTTTTTTCTAAATCGCTGATACCCGCTAGGATGTAGCTATCAGGTTGCTTACCTAGAGGTTGGATCGCTTTAGTTTCTGGAGAGTAGATTAAGTAACCTTCGTCAGTAACTAAGTTGAAGTTACCAATACGCGTTACTTTCTTCATTGAAGATGAACCGTCAAGACCTGCAACTTCAGTTTCGAAAGTTGAAACTTTAGCTGATTCAGTCATTTCAGTTTGAAGAGAAATCCAAAGTTCTTCAAGTTCACGTACAGTTGGAAGCTCTTTCGCAGCAGCTAGTGAGCGAAGTACTTCAGCACGTCCTGGTTTTTCAGCAGAAACAAGTGATGCTTCGATTGAACCGATTGCATCAGCAGCTGCACGACGTACAACACCGAACATCTCACCTAACGTACCTTGAGCATTTAAAAGAGCTTGCTCTTTCTCAGCTAAAGTATTTTCGTTTTGTGCGTATTCTTTAGATAAACGGTCACCACGTGCTTTTTCAGCAGCTAGATCGCTTTTTGCTTTGTTAAGTAACGCTTGCTTGTCAGCGCGAGCTGAAAGGAACTCTTGTTCACGTTGCTTGTTTAATTTACCTTCAGAAATACGTTCTTGCTTAACTTGCTCAAGAATTTTGTCTAAAGCATCAGTGTTTGCGTGTGCATTAAGCGCGGTACCTGCAGAAACAGATAGTACTGCTGCAACAGCAAAACCTTTAAATAGTTTCTTCATTATTGATTACTCCGCGCCAAAGATTGGTAGTTTAACAAGTTCTAATGTCGCTTGTTTACGCGCCATACGGATAACTTCTTTAACAGGTTTTAGGTATTCTTCACCTAATTCTTTCCACTGTTTAGTGTTGTTATCCCACACCCACGCGTGCTTAAGGTCAAAAGACTGTGCTACGTAAGTGATACGACCTAAACGACCGAAGTCTACGTTGATGTTTTTGCCATCAACTTCAAGCGTACCTTGTGAAGCTGTAACAGCTGAGCTGTATGCAGTTTCAACAGTGTAAGCTTCAAGAACTTGGCGGAATTTTTCAGATGTAGTAACTGAAGCTGATGCCATGATGTCACGTAGTCTTTCAACACGTGCTAGGCGGTTTTCAAGATTGAACGGAACGTCCGCTTTGATGAATTGCTCAAGCGTATCGATCATGCGATACATCAAAGGCACAACGTTTTGTTTCGTGTTATCGATTGTTGCGATTTGACGGTCAAACGATTCGATAGACGCGTTTTGGTCAGCGACCAAACGTGCTACGTGATCATTATACACCTTCATTAGCTCAGTTTCGTCAACAACGCTACGGTACTCAGCGATTAGCTCCTGAGTTTGACCATATACATTGTCAATTTTAGTTTGAGACTTAACAGCAGCCTTTTGAATTTGTTGACCTGCATCTTGCACATCTTTCAAAGGATCTGCAATCACATTGCTGCTTGCAAATGCAAAAGCGCCAACCAACGCTGATGCTACAAGACTCTTTCTGATTTTAACAGACATAGTTCCCAACCAATTAAGTAATGTTACTTTTATAATTTAATTACCTTCCGAAGAAGACAACCCTGATATCTTTTAATAGATATCAACCCTCCAATAATGCTAAATGCATCAGAGTCTGTCAACTTGATGTTCGGCTTTCGTCCGAAAAATTTGGTAACTCGTCGTTGATAGGAAAATAGCTCGAACAATCAATTAACAAAAATATAACAGACCCATCAAGGAGAAGGTTCTAAAGCCCTTTACTAGCAAACACCACGTTCATGCTGGGTTCAACCTTAAACATAAATGTAACATTTAATAAAACCAGAAAAGGCATAAGAAAATTTAAAAAAAAATTCTATTTAGTGATCTAAAAAATCTAATTTGCAGAATTTTTATGCACTCATCAGTAGGTAATGTTTAGTAAATGCACAATTGCCTTACTAAACACAAGGATGAGCGAGAATTTATCTCTCACCGCTAAGGGTGAGAGTCTCAAAATATGGCGCGGTCTTTAACAAGCTTTGCTAAAGAGATAATTGAATCAACCTCAAGCTTTTCAAAGATTTTTGTCTTGTAAGTACTTACTGTTTTGTTACTAATAAACAGCTTTTCACCGATATCTTTGTTTGAGAGGCCCTGTAGCAAGTAATTCATCACTGCAAGCTCTCGCTCTGTCAGTAATTCATCAATATCTTTTTCAGATGCTATTAAATGCTCTTGAGGAAAGAAGGTATAACCCCTTAAAATCATCTCTACTGCAGATGAAATATCTTCAAGACTTTCAGCCTTGTTAACAAAACCTTGCGCGCCTAATTTAGCCGCTGTTCGAATAATGTGTTTATCTTGCTTTGCTGATAAAAATAGCACTTTACCAGAGAAGCCACTGCTAACTGCGCGTTTGTATAAACTAAAGCCATCTGAATCTTCTAATTCGATATCTAAAATAGCTAGCGCGACATTATTACTTTTTAAAAACTGTAATGCTTCCTTTTGACTCGCAACAGCTTTTACTTCATTAACCAGAGTTGACTTTGATAGTACCATCTTGATTGCTGTTGCAACCATTGGGTGGTCGTCTACCAAAAGTATATTGTTTCCTATGCTCATCGATTAGCGAACCTTCATTATATTTCATCAAACAAGTATAAGTTACTCAGAATTTATTCCACTTGTGAATACTTTAAGTTTAGCGGGTAATTTTGAGATTGTTGAAAATATCTCAAACATTATAAAAAAGAGGTAACTTAACCTGTTGATCAAAACTACTAGCCAATACAACAGTCAATGTTGCATTGAGTAAATCCCGTCTATGAAGCATATAATACTTTAGTTATGGAGAGTAGCTTTTAGAGGATTGTTATCGAACTTTTAGCTTAATGTCTGACTAAAAAAACCCGAGACAATGCCTTTGGGGGATTAATAATTCGGTACAGACTACCAAGTATGAGGTACAAAGGAATTATTTATATAGAAGTAGTAAAAAATGGTTTAGGAGAAAGCGTAGTATGAATGAGGTAGAGAAAGTTGATAAGAGATATAAATGAATTTTGGTGAAACAGAAACTGTTTCACCAAAATACTTAGTTTCGCATAACGAATTATGCTACTTCTACGTTCTCAGCTTCAGGGCCTTTTTGACCTTGTTTGATGCCGAAAGATACTTGTTGGCCTTCGCTTAAAGTGCGGAAGCCTGTACCTGTGATAGCACTGAAGTGTACAAATACGTCAGGACCATTTTCTTGTTCAATAAAACCGAAGCCTTTTGCTTCGTTGAAGAACTTAACTTTACCAGTAACCGTGTTTGACATACCAAATTTTCCTGTAAGTCAATTATTAAAATTCAGCCATAATGGCTCTATCCTCCCTGAGTGAATGCCCAAAAACTAGGGGGTAAAGTACAGGAAGAACCAATAACCAACCGGTAACCGAACAAGCCGCACATTATCCGTAAATTCTATACGCAAAAACTCAAAGCAATTTAAGACTAACACATTAAATAGCTTTTAGCTCTATTAATCGAAAATTATTTTGAGGTCAACGGCTAAACTTGTAAATATGACAGGCATATTTCTAAACAATTAAAAAATAATAAAAAAGCCCAACGTAATGTTGGGCTTCTGAATAATATTAGCTAACAGTAAGCTCGCTTACTTAACTTGCCAATCCATGTTAGCTTCAGCTTTGATCGGCACTACCTCAGAGTCTCCTAGTTTGTAACTTGCAGGAACAGTCCAGCTTTCTCTTACCAGTGTGATCGTGTCTTTATTACGCTCTAAACCGTAGAAGTCAGGGCCAAAATGGCTCGCAAAATCTTCCAGCTTATCTAATGCTCCCGCCTCTTCAAATGCTTCAGCATATAATTCAATCGCTGCATGTGCTGTGTAAGCACCTGCACAGCCACACGCAGCTTCTTTTTTATCTTTATAATGAGGAGCAGAATCAGTGCCTAAGAAAAACTTTTTGCTACCGCTTGTCGCTGCAGCAATCAATGCTTGCTGATGAATATTACGTTTTAAAATTGGTAAACAATAATAATGTGGACGAATACCGCCCGCTAGCATGTGGTTACGGTTATAAAGTAAGTGGTGAGCTGTGATTGTCGCCGCTACATTATCAGGTGCGTTATTAACAAACTCTACGGCATCTTTAGTCGTAATATGCTCAAGTACTATTTTAAGTTTAGGGAAGTCAGTTACTACATCGGCTAAAATTGTATCGAGGAAAACTTTTTCACGGTCAAAGATATCAATTGATGAATCTGTCACTTCACCATGCACTAGCAGCAACATCCCTACTTCTTGCATTGCCTCAAGTACTGGGTAAATGTTTTTGATTGATGTTACACCCGAATCTGAGTTGGTCGTTGCACCGGCTGGGTATAATTTTGCCGCAACAATTTTACCCGTTGCTTTTGCTTTTTTGATTTCTTCTGGTGAGGTTTTGTCCGTTAAATAAAGCACCATCAAAGGCTCAAAATCACCCTGAGGGCCTGCGGCTTTGATTCGCTCATAATATGATAAAGCACTGTCAGTGCATGTGGCCGGTGGAACAAGGTTTGGCATAATAATCGCGCGCCCCATATAGCGGCTTGCATCACGTACAGTATCGGTTAGCTGATCACCGTCACGTAAATGAATATGCCAATCGTCTGGGCGGGTAATTGTTAGTGTTTCAATCTTATTTATATCTGACATTGCTGGTTTCCACGGCTAAAGTTAGAGGGATAGCGCAAACTTTATACAAATAACGAAGTTATTTTTTGAAGTTTGTGTTCAGATGCCTAGTTTACACCAGTTGCTGTTTTTTTTGAAAATAACTTTGTAGATAGTTTGATAGTAGGTTAACGTAATAAGTTAATAAAACATTTGGGTTACTTTTCTTTCTATGTCTAAGAATTTAGATACAGCGTTTGCACTTGAGGTCAAAACTGACCAACTCCATATTATTAATCAATTCTCTTCATCGCTAATGCAATTAGATACTGTTGAAGAATTATTAGAGTATGTGACTTCGCAAGTAGTAAGCAGGCTTGGATTTATAGAATGTGTTATATTTTTAGTCGATGATGAGTCTCGTACATTAAGAGAAGTTGCGTCTATGGGAACCACTCTCGCAGACGATACATACCATATTGTGCGCACCGAAATTAGTTTTGAGCAAGGTATTACTGGGTATGTCGCTTCAACCGGTAAACCGTTAATGATTGGTGATGTAACAAAAGACGAACGCTATATTGCCGATGCCCGCCCTGCACTTTCTGAACTCTGTGTTCCTTTAGTATATAAAGAAAAGGTATTAGGTGTTATTGATTGCGAGCACCCGCAAAAAAACTATTTTAATGACGCCCATTTAGAAATTTTATCTACAGTCGCACATTTACTCAGTGCAAAGTTAAATCAAGTCAGAACTGTAGAAAACCTTCAGCAAACAGTAAAACAATTGAACGATGCTCAAAAGTTGGAAAATTGCATGTTGCAAATCGCCAACCTTACTTATCAGTCAAGTGAACTCGATAGCTTTTTTGAGTCTTTACATAGCATTATCACCTCGTTACTCAGAGCAGATAACTTTTTCATTGGGCTATATGATAAACAAAGTGATGTTTTAGATTTAGTTTATATTATCGAAGAAGGTGTCCGTTCTAATGCACATACTAAAATTTCTAAAGAACTCTTAAAAGATACAGCCTCTTACTACCTTTTAAAAATCGATAAATCACTGTTGTTTAATAAAGAGGCGTTTCAACAACATATTGATGCGGGTCATTTTAAAATGGTTGGTCGACAAGCAGAGTCTTGGCTTGGTGTGCCATTTAAAGTAAATGATCGAATAAGTGGAGTCATTGCAGTTCAAAGTTACAGTAAACACTACCACTATAATGAACATGACCGTGCTTTACTTACTTATGTCAGCCGCCAAATCAGTATGGCAATCGACAGGCAGTTATCACGTCAGGAGCTAGAACATCGTGCATTACATGACGAACTTACCGGACTAGCAAATAGATCGCTCCTCATAGAACGAATTAAACATGGTATTTTGCGCTTAGCACGCGCAAATAAAGGCACACACCATGCTCTACTCTATTTAGACTTTGATCGTTTTAAAAGCATCAATGACTCACTCGGCCATGAAGTGGGAGATCATTTTTTAGTAAAAATCTGCGAGCTCATACAAGGTACGATCCGAAATACAGATACATTTGCTAGATTAGGTGGAGATGAATTTGCCATTTTCATGGAAAACATTACAGATAAACAACAAGTTCAAGATGCTCTTGAGCGTATTAAGGCAGCTTTAGCAAAACCACTGAATATTGATGGCCATTTATTACAAGCATCAACCAGTATTGGCGTAGCATTCTGTGAAAGCACAAATGACAAGGCTTATAAACTTTTGCAACATGCCGATGCAGCTATGTATGAAGCCAAGTCATCAGGACGTGGGCAAGTTAAGTTATTTAACAATACCATGCGCAAAAAGTTAAAAAATCATGCCGACATTGAAAATGACTTACAACATGGCATTGAGCATAATGAGTTTGAGCTTTATTACCAGCCCATATTCACAATTCAAGATACACAGGTTGTTGGTTTTGAGGCACTTGTTCGCTGGCATCATCCAACCAAAGGTTTTGTCTCTCCTGCCGACTTTATTCCTGTTGCAGAAGATACTGGTCAAATAATCAATCTAGATTTACATCTTCTAGATTTAGCTGCGCAACAAATAGCCAATTGGACAAAACAAGGCCTATCATTTGGTAGAGTCACTGTTAATGTTTCCTCACGACACTTTGCAAGTTTAGACTTTGTTTCGCAAATACACGCATTATACGCAAAGCATCAATTACCTTTAGGCTCGCTTTGCATTGAAATCACAGAATCTGGCTTGATTGGAAATTTAGAGCTTGCGACTAAAATTATTGAGGGATTATCGCCACTAGAAGTTAAATTATGTCTAGATGACTTTGGCACTGGTTATTCTGCACTTGGGTATTTGCATCAACTACCAATCCACATTTTAAAAATAGATAAAAGCTTCATTGATCACTTAAGTAAAGGACAAAACCCATTAGTAGATGCGATTTTATCCTTAGCACAATCTCTGCAATTAGATGTTGTAGCCGAGGGTATTGAAACGAATCAGCAACTTGCTATTTTAAAACAAACTCAGTGTAAGTTTGGCCAAGGTTTTCTCAAGGCCCGTCCTATGCCGGTCAGTGAAGCAGAAAACATTATACGTAATGGTCTTCACTAAGAGTATGAAGATGAAAGCCTTACACTAGCAAGGCTTTCATTGATATCTACTATACTACAATTCCCCAGGCGCAAAGTTATCTACTGCTATTGCCTGCTTGCGAAGCGAGTTCGCCTCATTCATTCGTGTAGCTACGGTTTCGTTTATGAGGTTTTTATCTGCAGCAGCAGCTATCGCATCTTCCAATTCTAAGTGACGACCAATCGTGCCTTCTTTTTGCCATTTGCGTAATTGTTTAAAGTCTTCATGGGTATCAATCATCGCGATAAACGCATTTTCCATTACCCCGGTGCCTGCATTTTCATCAACATAACAAAGGTGTGTGAGTCTGTCTCTGAAGACGCCTGGTTTACTCATATGCTCACAAATAGTCTGAGCAATGTCATCACTAGGACGGTGATAATGATTTCCCACAGGGAACACAATGCGTTTTAATAAGAAATTGACCACAGGGTTAGAGAAGTTCTTAAAGAAACCATCGAATGCTTGGCCAATACAAAATAGCGAATGCTCAACCGCATATTTTACAAAAGGTAAATCTGCTTGTTGACGCCCTTCGTCTTCATAGCGCTTCAAAACACATGATGCAAGATACAAATGGCTAAGCACGTCGCCTAGACGCGCCGAGATCATCTCTTTACGTTTTAACTCGCCCCCTAACACTAGCATAGCGACATCTGTACAAAACGCTAAGCCACGACTCATACGGCTTAATTGTTTGTAATACACCGAGGTTGCCCCACACACTGGCGCTTTTGCAAAATAACTGCGAGTTAAAGCATGAACAAATGCCATGCCTGCATTGCTTGCAGCAAATAGAATGTGCTGAAGCAGTAACGAGTCAAATTCTTTCAATGCAACATCATGATCTTCCATTGCGGCTGCTTCCATTTCTTTTAAAACAAACGGATGACAGCGAGTCGCACCTTGACCAAATATCATCAAGTTACGAGTTAAAATGTTTGCACCTTCAACGGTAATTGACACGGGGATCCCCATATAACCATGGGCTAAATAGTTATTAGGGCCTACTTGAATTCCCTTGCCTGAATGAATATCCATGGCATCATTCATTACCGTACGCCCCATTTCAGTCATATGATATTTAGCTATAGCAGTAACAACCGAAGGGCTCAGTTTTAAATCAATCGCTCCAGCAGTCATTAACCTTGCTGACTCTAGCATGTAGGTCAAGCCACCAATACGTGCGAGTGCCTCTTGCACACCTTCAAATTGACCAATCGAAACACCAAACTGCTGACGCACTGTTGCATAAGCCGATGTCATTCTTGACGCTAAATGACCTGTTGCGGTGCTAAGTGCCGGTAACGAAATACCACGGCCTGCACTTAAACATTCAACTAGCATACGCCAACCTCTACCAGCCCCCTTTTCACCACCAATAATCCAATCAAGTGGTATAAATACATCTTTACCGTAGGTGGTACCATTCATAAATGCCATGTTCAGCGGATAATGACGCTCGCCAGTTTGCACGCCTTCATGGTCTGTAGGAATGAGTGCACAAGTAATACCGAGCTCTTTTTTATCACCTAATAAGCCATCTGGGTCGTACATTTTAAATGCAAGACCAAGTACTGTAGCAATGGGTGCAAGGGTGATATAGCGTTTTGACCAGTTAAGTTTTAAGCCAATAACTTCTTCACCGTTATGCATGCCCTTACAAACCACACCAGTATCAGGAATACTGCCCGCATCCGATCCGGCCTCAGGGCCTGTTAAAGCAAAACAAGGCACATCATCACCTTTAGCTAAGCTTGGTAACCAACGCTCTTGTTGCTCTTTAGTACCGTAATGTAAAAGCAGCTCACCGGGGCCTAAACTATTTGGCACCATTACCGTAACTGCTGCAGTTAAACTTTTGGTGGCAATTTTTGCTACAATCGTTGAGTTAGCGATTGCTGAAAACTCTTTCCCTCCAAACTCTTCTGGAATAATTAGAGCAAAAAAGCCTTCATTTTTTAAGTAATCCCAGACTTCTTTTGGTAGGTCTTTATCTTTTTGCACGATTTGATAATCATCAAGCATGGCTAGCAAGGTTTCGACTTGCTCACTCATAAATGCGCGCTCTTTGTCACTTAATTCAGGCTTGGGAAAACCGTGTAATTTTTGCCAATCGGGGTTACCGCTAAATAACTCACCATCCCACCACACATCGCCCGCTTCCATCGCTTCGCGTTCTGTTTGAGATAAAGGTGGCAACACTTTTTTAAACATACTAAACGTGGGCCGCGTAACAAGATTAATGCGAATGTCTTTCACTGCAAAAATCACAATTACAGCAACCAATAGCAAAATAATTACGGTCGTCATTGTGCAATCCTTTTATTTAAGTCAGTTTTCTCAAGTATGACTGATCGTGCCATAAATACAACGTAAGCAGCGGTAACTTCAGTTGTTTTAGTACGCACTGTTTGTGGTTTAGTAAGACACTGCTATTATGCTAAAGCAATAAAAAACAACAAACTTCTAGGGAATAAAAATGAAGACTCCATATAAGCTGAGCATCAGCGCATTAATGGTCGCAAGTGCATTAGCGCTTACTGGCTGTAATGACGACGCTACGAGCACTAAAACAACAACTGCTGAAGTCAAATCAAGCCAAGTAACAGCACAAGATGCTGATAAATTTATCGCCGATACTGAAAAAGAATTAAGCGCACTATATTTAGAATCAAGTCGCGCTGAATGGATTTATGCCAACTTCATCACTCACGATACTGCTGAATTATCTGCTGAAGTAAATCGCAAAATGACCGAAGCCGTAGTCCGCCTAGCAAATGAAGCTGCAAAATTCGATAGTTTAGAGCTTGATTATGATGCACGTCGTAAACTAGATAAACTTAAACTAGCGCTCACTTTACCTGCACCACAAGATGCTGAAAAAACAGCGAAGCTCTCACAATTAGTGGCTGAGTTAGGAGGCATTTATGGCAAAGGTAAATACTGTAAAGAAGATGGTAGCTGTTTAAGCCTTGGCGAAATGACAGCTAAAATGGCAACGAGTCGTGATTACAATGAATTGCTTGATTTATGGCAAGGTTGGCGTCAAGTTTCAAAACCTATGCGCCCGCTTTATGAGCAACAAGTTGCACTGACCAATGAAGGTGCAAAAGAGCTAGGTTATGCAGATACAGGCGCTATGTGGCGTAGTAAATACGATATGCCAGCCGATGATTTTGCAAAAGAACTTGACCGTATTTGGGGCCAAGTTAAACCGCTTTATGATTCATTACATTGTCATGTTCGTGCCAAGTTAGGTGAAAAATATGGCGAAGATAAAGTACCTCAAGACCAACCTATCCCAGCACACCTGCTAGGTAATATGTGGGCACAAACTTGGGGTAACATTTACGATGTTGTAGCACCAGAGAATGCAGATCCTGGTTATGACGTTACAGAACTATTAGCTGAACACGATTACGACGAACTTAAAATGGTACGTGGTGCCGAGAAGTTCTTTACATCAATGGGCTTTGCACCATTGCCAGATACCTTCTATGAGCGCTCATTATTCACTAAACCACAAGATCGTGACGTACAGTGTCATGCATCAGCATGGAACATAGATAGTAAAGACGACCTACGTATTAAAATGTGTATTCAACGTACAGGTGAAGAGTTCTCTGTTATTCATCATGAGTTAGGTCATAATTTCTACCAACGCGCGTACAACACGCAACCTATTTATTATCAAGAAAGTGCGAACGATGGTTTCCACGAAGCGATTGGTGACACCATTGCTCTTTCTGTGACACCAGGTTATTTGAAAGAAATTGGTTTATTAGACGAAGTGCCTGATGAATCTAAAGATATCGGCCTATTAATGAAAATGGCATTAGACAAAGTAGCGTTTATCCCGTTTGGTTTATTAGTAGACCAATGGCGCTGGAAAGTTTTCTCAGGTGAAGTAACGCCAGAGAACTACAACAAAGCGTGGTGGGAGTTACGCGAAAAATATCAAGGTGTACAAGCGCCTATCGCACGTAGCGAAGCAGACTTCGATCCAGGTGCTAAGTATCACGTACCGGGTAACACGCCTTATACACGTTATTTCTTAGCGCACATTTTACAATTCGACTTCCACAGAAGTTTATGTGAAATTGCCGGTAATAAAGAAGCGATTCACCGCTGTTCAGTTTACAACTCTGCTGAGGCGGGTGAAAAACTAAATGCAATGTTAGAAATGGGCTCAAGCCGCCCATGGCAAGAAGCCCTTGCCACTATCACTGGTAAAGAAGAAATGGATGCAACAGCAATCTTAGATTACTTTGCACCGTTACAAAAATACCTTGATGAGCAAAATAAAGGCCGCCAGTGCGGTTGGTAATAACAAAAACGAAAAAGCCCGCATAATGCGGGCTTTTTTATGTCATCAAATTAATGATTAAAACTGTAAGCTTACGTTTGCGAAGTATGCATCGTAATCTGAGTCATCCCAGTTGTTTGCATAACCTGCTTTTAAGCCAACGTTTTTGTTAAAGAAGTGCTGTGCACCAAAGCTGTAGTCATCTTCTTTGTTAAACGTTACAAATACTGATGTTGCTTTAGAGAAGTAGTAGTTAGAACCTAGTTCCCAAGAGCTACCGCTATCATCTGTATCAGCAATAGTACCTTCAATTGTTAAGTAGTTACCTTGTTGAAGATCCATGAAGTATTTTGCATTTACAGCACGGTAATCAAACTCATCGTCAGCTGTGAATGTGAAACCTAAGTAATCAGTGCTGTTAAGCTGGTGATTATATTTAAGGTCAAACATTACCGTGTTGTCACCGTCTTCTACGTCGATAAATGTCGCTTTAAGAAGAAGGTTAGGATTAAAGAAGTAACCTGCAGACACATTGAATAAATCAGTGTCTGAACCGTAATCGTAGTTGCTGTAACCCGCACCGATTACAAAATCTTGTACGAAGTACTCACCGCCGATGTTAGTTACATCACCAAAGTCGTCATCAGAGTAAGAACCAAATACATTGGTTGTTTTGTTGATGTATTCAAACTGGTCGTATGGACCCATCGTTTTCTTTGGCGCGAAGTAATATGTTGAATCAACACTTACTGTGTCGTTGCCATCGGTGTCCATGTATCCTAAATGGCTGATTGATTGGTAACTATCCGCAGCAGTCGCGGCAGTTGACAGAAGCATACTCGAAATAATAACTGCTAACTTTTTCATAAACAGATTTCCCTATTAACATTGTTTCATTGCTGTTGAAAACTAGCCTGATGGCTAAGTTGGGCACATGCTAACGTGAGAAAACTGAACGGAAACTTAACTAAGCGTTTGTTTTTACTTGATTAATTGTAATAAAGTGTCGGTAAATGTAAAGAAAAAGTTGGCCGAATAATTCTATTCAAAGCCAACTTATAATTTAAAGTCTATAATTTCAGTACCTTATAAAGAGAATTCACTAATAATTCTGTAAACCTCATTAATGTTATCTCCTGCTTTAAAGTCTTTACTGATTGGCGTTGGATCTGAACCAACCCAAATTTTCAGTTCAGCATCTAAGTCAAAATGCCCGGCACTTTCTTTACTAAACTTAGTAATTTTTGAGTAAGCAATGCTCAACATTTCAACTTTAGAACCAGTAACACCTTGTTTATCAATAATAATTAATCTCTTATTGGTAAAGATAAACATATCACGAATGACTTTATAGGCTTTTTGAACTGTTTCACCATCAATCAGAGTATTGGCAAGCAGCTCTTCTAAATCATCATTATCGACTTCACTTGCGTTACCCATTAATCCACTTAATAGACCCATAACTAGCTCTCCTTATGAAAAATTTGGTTTTCGAGTGTGTGACCATTCACCAGTTGACGATACTGCCAACCTTGTTGATAACAAAAGTGTAGAAGATTGATATCAAAAGGCTCAGCTGTTTTCTCAAACTCGATCACATATTCTTTTGCTTGGCTCATATAAACATGATGTACATGGGCAAGGCCTGCAAGCTTTGCTTCTACATCATCATATTGTTGATTCAACTGTAGCGTAATAAAGTGTTTGTTATCTTGGGTGCTAGAACGGGCTTGATGCTCACTTAATACCCCTTTATCTAGGTGTAAAACTTGTGAGCATAAACGCTCAAGCTCTGTTAAGTCATGGGAGCTTAAAATAAATGTTGCCTCGTTACTTAAAGAGCTTACCAGCTCTCGAACCTCACGGGCATGGATTGGGTCAAGACCCGCTGTTGCTTCATCAAGCATCACTATTTCAGGTGAACCAATTAAAGCTTGTGCAATAGTCACTCGCTTACGCATACCATGAGAAAGGTCATCCGGTCGCTGCTTAGCCACTTCTGACAAACCAACTAGCTCTAAAACCCGAGCCGTTTCTTTTTTACGAACCGCGCCACTGAGCCCCTGTAATTGACCATAAAAGTTAAGTTGATGCGCAATACTAAAACGAGGATCAAGCTGGGCATCTTGTGGTAAAGCAGTTAATTTACCAAATAACGCAGCACTACCTGGGTTATGCCCCATTACCGATAGCTTTCCTGAACTTGGTAAAATATAGCCACATAACAAGCTGAATAAGGTTGTTTTACCCGCACCATTTGGACCAACCAGCGCCACTGGTGCCCCTTTATTTATTTCAAAGCTGACGTTATCGAGCGCTCGTTTAGTCCCATAGTTTTTTGACAAGCCTTGTGCTTGAATTAAAACGGTCATAATGAGCTCCTCGCAAAAATTCGTTCACCAGCAGTTAATAACACTGCCGTTTGTAGAAGTGGTAAACCAAGAGCAAGTGTGATGCCGGCACGTTGACCAGCCATTAAATCAAGTTGATAGCCCGGAAATATGTAATTTAAAACCTCAAATGCAGGCCATTGCCATGTTAGTAAGCCAATCACAATATTACCGCCAGCAAAGAACAAAATGGCCAACACAAATGCAAGACGCGATGAACGCGCAAAGGTATTCAAAAAGCTCATCAAAGCAATAAATGGCATAACCGCAACAAGCAAATAAAATAACAACATAAAGCTTCGCGTTAAGCCAGAAAGCAGCAAACTGGGCTCACGATAGCCAAGCATTGCAACGGTTGCCATCAAGGTAACAAATAACAGTGCCGCTAAAATGAGCAGCTGCCCTAAAAAGCGACCTATGATAATTTCTGAGCGAGTGGCTCTAAGTGATAAAAAGCGTAACGTACCCCGTTGTCTGTCGCCCACAGTTTGGTCGCTGCATAAAAACAAACAAAAGCTTGGGAAACTAAATAAAGCAATCAGCCAATAAACAGCTAGTTCAGATTCAGGCCAATCAAGTAATTTACTGATGCCAATGGCGCCAAAGGCTTGCCTTGCAAAGTCAGCAAAATCAGGTGAGCTAATCAAGGTCACAGATTGGGCAATGGGATAGCGTAAAATAAGTAGCCAACAAATGGCAAAAGCGGCAACCGCCAGCAAACCACGTTTGGTCAAAAATAGTCGTACCAGCTCAAATTGGGCAATTTGTGCAAGACGTTTAGGATGTAACTGCGTCACTCATAATCCTTAATGAATTTTATTATTAGAATTACACTAAGTTGAAACAGCTTGAATTACCAGAAAAAAAAGACCCGACAAGCGGGTCTTATGTAACAAAGTATAAACCTTTTACCTAAAGGTGGCTTTCGTACACAGCCAGTGCTTGATCAAGGTCGGCTAGTAAATCTGCTACATCTTCAAGGCCAATGTGAAGTCTTATCACTGGACCTTGCGACCAACCCGTTTCTGAGCGAAGCCCTTTCATGCTCAGGTTTGCCGTGACTAAGCTCTCATAACCGCCCCAAGAAAAGCCCATTTTAAAATGGTGCAGGCTATCTAAAAACGCATCAATCGCTTGTTGATTACCTTGCTTCATTACAAATGAAAATAAGCCATTACTGCCATCAAAGTCTCGTTTAAAGAACTCATGACCCGGGCACGTTGCAAAGGCCGGATGGCGAATATGATCAACCAATGGGTGTGTTTCAAGCCATTTAGCCACTTCAATGGCTGCTTGTTCATGCTGTTTTAAACGCACAGCCATAGTACGTAGACCACGTAGCGCTAAATAGGCATCATCCGCAGAAGTACATTGACCAAGTAGGTATGAATTTTCTCGAAGGGTTGGCCAATACTTTTTATTGGCGACCGCCACACCCATCATCACATCTGAATGACCAACAATGTATTTTGTAGCAGCTTGAATACTAATATCAACACCATGCTCAAGCGGTCTAAAATGCAGGCCATTACCCCAGGTGTTATCTAACATAGTCATAACACCGCGCTCATTTGCTTTAGCAACCATCGCAGGCACATCTTGCACTTCCATGGTGATTGAGCCCGGTGATTCTAAAAACAATACGCGCGTGTTCTCTTTAATAAGCTCACTAATACCTGCGCCAATTCCCGGCGGATAATAGGTTGTTTCAATCCCTAATCCAGCCAGTATTTTGTCACAAAAATCCCGAGTCGGTTCGTAGGCAGTATCCACCATTAAAATATGATCGCCCGTTTTCACAAACGATAACAGCGCATTGCTTATTGCGGCCGCACCTGATGGGTAAAGCGCACAGCCTTCACCGCCTTCTAGTTCTGCAATTGCTTCTTGCAAAGCAAAATGTGTTGTCGTACCACGACGGCCATAAAATAACGTTTTGTCGCCACGCTTCTTCGCCGCAGCTTTTAAATCAGCCACTGAATCGAATACCACAGTTGATGCACGTTGTACCACAGGGTTAACAACCCCTTGTGTGTACGCTTTTTTACGCCCTGCAGAGACGATTTGGGTATTTTTATTTGTCTTTGTCATAATTTATCCAAGCTGTACTTTACAGGTTGCGCCAGTGCTCAACCAAAAATCGAGAAATAGAATCTTGTCGGGTTAGTTTAAGATGACTACCCTGTTCATGCCATTGGCCGAATTCATTAAGTTCAGCGCGGCTAAACCATCTTGCGTCATCCAACTCGTCTTTATCTACCTGAATATCTTCTGAAACCGCTGTGGCCATAAAGCCAAACATAATTGATGATGGAAAAGGCCAAGGCTGTGAAGCGATATATTGAATATCTGTCACCGCAACACCAGCTTCTTCCATAACTTCGCGAGCCACGGCTTGCTCTAGTGTTTCACCTGGGTCAACAAAGCCCGCAAGTGTTGAAAAAACGCCTTCTGGCCAGCTTGCTTGACGGCCTAGCAAGCAGCGCTCAACTCCGTCTGAAAAGGTTTTAGTCACGATCATAATCACGGCAGGATCGGTACGCGGAAAAGTTTGATGCTGGCAAGTTTGGTTTTCACATAAACGCGAATGCCCTGCTTCAACCATATTATTTTCATGACCACAACGCCCACAAAAACGGTGTGTTGCGTGCCAAAAACATAAGCCCCTTGCCAGTGCCGCAATAGACCCTTGTTTAAGCTCAACTTGTGGGCCTAACTTGCGAATATCAACAAACTCAGCGCCATTGAGCATAGGCTCAATGAGTGAGTCTGGTTCATGGCTGACATCTAAAGCAAAGTGAGCCACATTATCGTCGTCTAACCCCAATAAAATGCCTTTTGATAAATCGAGGTGATCGACTTGAGATAAGCGTAAATAACACACTTCAGGACTGTCTTTAACAAATAAACTTTGATTGTTATTGACCAATAACCAGCGACTCTGAGAATTCATTTGAGCCTTTAACCACTTAGGATCTTTACGGCGATTTGATGCACGATCCAATGGCATTTGAGAGTAATTCAGCATGGCGTTCCTTGAAAATAGTTTACTAGCTAAAACTACCATAAGCTGATGATAAACCCAATTTATTACAGGCATAAAAAAAGCCCAACCAGGGCTTTTTTATTCTCTCTCACAATTTTACAAGGTCGCGAGGTGCGCTTGTAGTTTTTGGTTCTCAGCTTCAATATGCTGATAAAACTCTAAATCTTCTAGTTTACTTGCGGCAGCTTTATCTATGATGATCACCGCATCTTTATGAAGTTGTAGAGCCGAAGCTGGGCATTTGGCCATTAACGGGCCTTCTACCATGGCGTGAACGGCATCAGCTTTACTTGCACCGGTTGCTAAAAGCACTACTTTTTTGGCTTCTAAAATAGTACCAATACCCATAGTGATTGATAAATGCGGTTGATATTCACCTTCTGCAAAAAATCGCGCATTGTCTTCAATCGTCGCTTTTGTCAGTGTTTTAACTCGGGTGCGTGATGTCAAACCTGAAGAAGGTTCGTTAAAGCCGATATGACCATTACGGCCAATACCAAGTAGCTGTATATCAATACCACCAGCTGCTGTGATTTTTTGTTCATATTCAGTGCAAGCAACAAGCGGATTTACTGCATCACCCGGCGGTACATGGGTGTTCTGTTTGTCGATATCTACATGGTTAAATAGCTGTTCATTCATAAAGTAGCGGTAACTTTGTGGATGTTCGCCAGTTAAACCTAAATACTCATCTAAATTAAATGTTGTCGCTTGGCTAAACGAAATCTCGCCAGCTTTATTTTTAGCAATCAGCTCTTGATATAAAGCAACCGGCGTTGAACCAGTTGCAAGGCCTAGTACTGATGCAGGTTTTTTTAATAGTTGTTTAGCAAAGATGTTAGCACCATACGCTGCAACTTGGGCTGCATCATCAAGAATTACTATTTGCATATCGATTAGCTCTAATTATTTAAATT